>CAMDGL010000107.1 GCA_945897845.1 Chitinophaga pinensis
GAACATTGGCTGGTATGGATTTTTGTGGATGCATTCTCCATCGGGCTGTTTTTGTACAAGGAGCTTTATCCAACGGTGATCTTGTTTGCTGTTTATACCATTATGGCAGTTGTCGGATACATTGAATGGAAGAAAGAAGTTGTAGCGGAAAAGGCGATGGTTTAGGTTCTGAAATAAAATCAGAATTGGAGAAAATTTTCATATTTGGATTATTCTTTGCCGTCTGCTTTAGCTGACGGACAAATATTCGAATGAATTCAATGGCTTTAGCCACAGTATGTTTGGGCTGATGCCCGTTAGCATTGTCTCCATTCAACCGTTGACTGAAGTCAACGGCAAAGGATATAGCTCAATATATTTTACAAACTGGTAGATATTCAAAAAAGAAAACAGGCGCACTGAAAGTAACTTATTGTATTCATGAACTCACTAAATAATCCGATACGAATAGTCATTACCGGTCCCGAATCGACTGGAAAAACAACATTGGCAATGCAACTGGCCGAATTATACAATGGGCGGTACATTCCTGAATTTGCCCGTGAATATGTGGAAAAACTTCCCCGTCATTATACCTTTGGCGATGTTGAAGCAATTGCAATTACCCAGCTTGAGCAGTACCAGTCAACGAAATCAGGTTCAGAACAAATGTTTTTCTTTGACACCTGGCTCATAATCACCAAAGTCTGGTTCAACTGGGTTTTCGGTCGGACTCCCGATTGGTTGGAGGCTGAAATTCAAAACTGTCCGATAGATTTGTTTTTGCTGTGCCGGCCCGATTTGCCGTGGGAGCCAGATGCTGTCCGCGAAAACGGAGGAGAAAACCGTCTGAAACTGTTCGATCAATACCGAAACGAACTGAACCATTATGGTTTTAAATACGTTGAAATCGGTGGAAGTGGGGAAGCCCGTCTGCAAGCTGCAATTGATGCGATCAATAATAATTGTCTGTCGTTGTGAAACTTTCAGCCTTTTAGTTTGATATCACTTTCAAAAGTGTGATTTTTGTCAGTAATTAAATTTAGTCAGATGAATTCAGAAAAGAATTTCGAACATAAAATGAGCCGTGCTGTCGAGCAGCTCGCCGATCCAAAATCATACAGCTTGGTTTGCCACGAACACCGCATGGGCGAACCTTTACCATCGATTGAAAAGCTCGGCAAAATTGTTGGGTTTATCCGTGAAATTTTGTTTCCCGGCTACTTCGGAAATACCAGTCTGAGGGCAAATACAATCAAACATTACGTAGGAGTCAACATCGACGAACTGTTTGAATTGTTATCGGAGCAGATCCTGGCCGGATTGTGTTTCACCTGCGCAAATCCTGAACAGGTTGATATGCAAGAGCGTTCACGGTTTGCTCAGGGACTTGCATCCGACTTTATTTCATTTCTTCCAGAAATCAGGCGACTGCTGATTACCGATGTTGAAGCCGCTTATCTTGGCGATCCTGCGGCAAATAACCGAAGTGAAGTTATTTACTGTTACCCTGCCATCAGAGCCATCAGCAATCACCGGGTTGGTCATCAGTTGCTCCAGTTGGGAGTTCCACTCATTCCCCGGATTATTTCTGAAATGGGTCATTCCGAAACCGGCATCGACATTCATCCCGGAGCACAGATCGGCGAATCGTTCACCATCGATCACGGTACCGGCGTTGTAATCGGGTCAACCTGTATCATCGGGAAAAATGTGAAACTCTATCAGGGAGTTACCCTCGGTGCTAAAAGTTTTCCACTCGATGAAGACGGCAATCCGATCAAAGGTATTCCGCGCCATCCGATCGTTGAAGACAATGTGATCATTTATGCACAGGCAACCATTCTGGGACGTATCCGGATTGGCGCAAATTCAGTAATTGGAGGAAACGTTTGGGTTACCAATAGTCTTCCACCAAATAGTAAACTTGTTCAGTTTAAAGCCAAAGAAGCCGATTTTAACGACGGAGCGGGAATTTAGAAGTCTTTCATATAAAAAAAATATATTGTCTTGAAAAAACAAACATACACCGCCACCACGTTGGCCGGATTAGAAGAAGTACTTGCCCAGGAGTTGATCGAAATTGGCGCTGATGAGGTGCAGATAGGCCGTCGATCGGTCTATTTCAGCGGAGATTTAAAGTTGCTGTACAAAGCAAATTATTGCCTTCGCAGCGCTTTGCGAATTTTACTTCCGATCGATAACTATAAAATTCACTCGGCGGATGATTTGTATCAGCGGGGAAAAAACTTCAAATGGGAAGATTTGTTCGGCTGCGACCAGACCTTTGCCATTCAGAGCACCGTTTTTACCGATCTTTTCAACAATTCAATGTATGCCTCGCTCAAACTGAAGGACGCCATCGTCGATCGCTTCCGCTACAAGTTCGGAGAACGCCCATCCGTGAATTCCAAAAATCCTGATATTCTTATCAATCTCCACATCAGCAACGAGTATTGTACCATTTCGCTCGACAGCAGCGGCGAATCGCTGCACAAACGCGGTTACAGGCTCGACCAGAACGAAGCACCAATGAGCGAAGTGCTTGCCGCCGGGTTAATACGGCTTTCAGGCTGGGACCGCAAAAGTGACCTGATTGATCCGATGTGTGGCTCTGGAACGATCGCCATCGAAGCGGCCATGCTGGCCAATGGCATTTATCCGGGAACCGTACGCAAAGACTTTTGTTTCCGCAACTGGCGTAATTTCAATCCTGAAATGTTCGCCCAAATGGAGGAAGAAGTTCAGCCAAAGGGAATTCAGCCGGTGAGAATTTCAGCCTCAGATATTTCCCGCAGGAACATCGACATTGCTTATAAAAATGCAGAAGCCGCCGGTGTTTTGAAACTTATTGACTTTAAAATATCCGATTTTAAAGCTTTGGAACCCGCCTCTGAAAAGCCTTTTCTGTTGTTCAATCCACCGTATGGCGAACGCATGACTCCGGAAGACACCAATTTTTATTCTATGATTGGCGAACGGTTGAAACATCATTATGAAGATGCAATTGTTTGGATCATCAGTACTCCGCAATGCCTTAAATCCATTGGATTGCGACCTTCACGCAAAATATCTATCCTGAACGGTTCGCTGGAATGTAGTTTCCGGAAATATGAATTGTACCGAGGATCGAAGAAGGTTGCTGCGGAAAAGGATGTGGCAGAGTGATTAGGTAAGAACTCCTGCTCAGCTATTCCAAATCTCCCACGATTTTAATGCCTGAAGGTGCAGCATTTCCAATCCGTTTTTGGTATTTGCGCCCTGTGCTTTTCCTTTTTTCAGGAACAGGGTTTCTGCCGGATTGTAAACCAGATCATACAAAATATGATCGGCAGTAATCAATTCATAAGGCAGATCAGGACAGCTGTTCACCTTCGGGAAAGTGCCCAGTGGTGTGGCATTGATGACAATCAGGTATTCTTTTATCAGTTCCGCATTTAACTGATTGTACCCGATTTCCTTTTCGGCCAAATCTTCTTTGGTGGTTGCCGAAAGATATTCAATTCCCATTTTTCCGAACAAATATTTGATGGCTTTTGAGGCACCGCCGGTTCCCAGAATCAACGCTTTTTTGTGCTTTTCTTCCAGCATTGGGCGGAGTGAATTTTCAAATCCGTACAGGTCGGTGTTAAATCCTTTCAAAATCCGTTTACCGTTGCGATACGATATTTTGACAGTGTTTACCGCTCCGATTTCCTCAGCTTCAGGGTCAATTTCATCCAAAAAAGACATGATTTGCTGCTTGTACGGAATGGTGCAATTCAACCCGCAAATGTTCCTGTTCGAATCAAAAATACCCGGAAATTCACTGATTGTATCCAACTCGAAGTTCACATATTCATGATCCGAAAGGTTTTCATTCGCAAATTTTTCAGTAAAAAAATTCCTGGAAAACGAATGTCCCAGATGATATCCGATGAGTCCGTATGTTTTCATGAGTGTTTGGATTTGGTTATTCGATATTTGTTATTGGGTATTGTTTGTTGGTTATTTAATTGTCATTTAGTAGTCATTCAGTAGTCAGATAATGATCCATTGAAGTTCTTTTTACTAAAAATGACCATCAGTGACGCGAAGCCAATGACCACTACCAACCTCTATTTTCCTGTTTCCTGTTTACTGCGACTGACCACTGACCACTTTTTACGCCCACTCGCTCAGTTCCAGCCAGCGCATCTCTTTTTCTTCCAGCAGCTCGGTAATTGCAACATATCTGGTCGATTTTTCCTGCAACTGATTGCTTTCCAGAGTTCCTGAATTCAGTTCTTCGTTGATCACCGCCTTTTCAGTTTCGAGCACTTCAATGTCATTTTCAAGCTGCTCCAGTTCCTTTTTCTCATTAAAAGTAAGCTTCCTTTCTTTCACTTTTACTGGTTTCGGCAATTCTTTTTGCTCCGGTTTCTTGTTCCGTTTTTCTTCCTGTTCCTCCTGAAGTTGCTTTTCCCTCCATTCAGAATAATTTCCGGGGAAATCTTTGATGTTTCCTTCTCCGTTAAAAATGAAAAGGTGGTCAACGATTTTGTCCATGAAATAGCGGTCGTGCGAAACAATGATCACACATCCCTGAAAAACGCGCAGGTATTCTTCCAGAACGGCCAGCGTCATGATGTCCAGATCGTTGGTGGGCTCATCCAGAATCAGAAAATTAGGGTTAGTCATCAGGATCGTGCACAAATACAGCCGACGCTTTTCTCCGCCCGAAAGCTTTTCAACAAACGAATACTGCGTGTCAGGAGGGAAAAGAAAAGTTGTAAGTAGTTGCGATGCAGTTAGTTTTCTTCCGTCCTCGAAGTTAATCACTTCGGCTATTTTTTGAACACAATCGATCACTTTATCGCCCGGATTAAACTCAATACCGGTTTGCTGGTAATAGCCAAAACGGATTGTTTGCCCGATTTCGATTTTACCGCTGTCGGGTTGAAGGTTTCCGGTTACAATGTTCAGGAAAGTTGATTTTCCGGTGCCGTTTTTGCCTGCGATTCCCACTTTTTCGAACCGCTGAAATTTGTACGAAAAGTCTTTAATCAGGCAAAGATCATCGTACGATTTACTGACATTTTCCAGGTCAAGAATTTTATTCCCGATCCGTGACGAATTCATGCTCAGTTCAATGTTGTTTTCATTCAGGTTTTGCGACGCCTTTATTTTCAGGTCGTCCACACGTTCCATGCGGTATTTCGATTTGGTTCCGCGTGCCTGTGGCATCCGGCGCGACCATTCCAACTCGGTGCGAAGCAGGTTTCTTGCTTTGTCCACCCCGGCAGCCGTAGCTTCCATGCGCTCCTGTCGTTTTTCCAGAAAATAGGAATAATTGCCCCGATGACGATAAATTGTATTGCCCTCCATTTCAAGTATTTCGTTGCACACGCGGTCGAGGAAATACCGGTCGTGCGTAACCATGAACAGGGTGATTTTTGTCTTTTCCAGATAATTCTCCAGCCATTCGATCATTTCAAGGTCGAGGTGGTTGGTTGGCTCGTCCAGCATCAGCACATCAGGTTCATTGATCAGCACATTTGCCAGCGCCACGCGTTTCTTTTGTCCTCCTGAAAGTTCTGAAATCGGTTGGTCGTAATCGGTGATTTTAAGCTGCGTAAGTATCTGTTTTACTTTTACTTCGTAGTCCCAGGCATGATGGTGTTCCATCTGCTCTGTGTATTTCGTAATATCGTCCTTGTGATTCAGCCGTAAAGCAAGTTCGAAGTTTCGGATGGTTTCCACAATTTCGCTACCCGACTGGAATACCGCTTCAAAAACCGTAAGATTTTCATCCAGTTCAGGAATTTGTTTGAGATAGGCAATCCGGATATCGCTGGTTCTGGTTATTAATCCCGATTCCGGAGTATCGTTTCCGGCAAGCAATTCCATGAGTGTAGTTTTCCCGGTGCCGTTGCGGGCAATGAGGGCAATTTTCTGGTGTTCAAATATGGTGAAGGAAATATTTTCGAATAACAACTGTTCGCCAAATCGTTTCGATAAATTTTCAGCCTGCAAAAACGGAGTCATACTTTTTTCTGCAAAAATAGCAATTTCAGGCAACCAATGACAGAAAAGTCATCCGATGAATGTTCTTGCCATGGGCTTGACTTTTTATAATAAGCTAGTCAGTTAGTTACGATCTTCATCGGATGACTATGGCAGATGACTATGGTAGATAAACCACAGATTTCTCAGATTTTCACAGATAGTAGAGGTTCTGTAACGAAAACAAAGCAGACCCTTTTTAGGTGCAGAGCACCATTGATATTTGTAGCATATAGGTTGCAATTCGCGCAAGAGGTGCAGAGCACTGGGATATAGATATTCAATAATTTTAATATTCCGGTGCGATGCACCTTAACAGCATTTATCGAATATTTTACTACAAATATTTTGCGGCTCTGCCGCTTTCCGACGACCAAAGATCCGACGTCTTTCATATTTTAGTTTTATAAATAATTGTGCATTTCACAAATTAAAACTGACAAATGAATCCTTTGCATACACTTTCCGTTATTAGAACCCTTTTTTCTTTTAAGTTTGAAATCGCAAACCAATCAATGTAAAATGAACAAAAAAGAGCTTTTTGAACGGGTTGTCAGTTATTTCCAGAAGGAAATGCCCATTGCTGAAACAGAGCTGGAGTATTCCAATCCGTATGAGTTGCTGGTTGCAGTAATACTGTCGGCCCAATGTACCGACAAGCGGGTGAATTTAATGATGCCTGAACTAATAAAGCGGTTTCCTACTCCTGAAATGCTTGCTGAAGTTGATTCAGCGGAGGTTTTTGATTACATCCGGTCGTGTTCGTATCCCAACAACAAGGCCAAACACCTGGTTGGAATGGCCCGGATGCTGGTGAACGATTTTGGAGGGACGGTTCCTGATGACATTGATGAATTGCAGAAATTGCCGGGTGTTGGTCGCAAAACCGCTAATGTAATCGCTTCGGTGGTTTACAACAAACCGGCAATGGCTGTTGACACACATGTTTTCAGGGTAGCTGCCCGCATTGGATTGAGCAACAACTCGAAAACGCCTTTGGAAACAGAAAAGCAACTGGTTAAATATTTTCCTGAAGAATTGCTGCCATTGGCGCATCACTGGCTGATTTTACATGGGCGATACGTTTGCGTTGCCCGTTCGCCAAAATGCGAAAAGTGCGGATTGACGGACGTCTGCAAATATTTTCAGCAGGAACAGGAAAAATGAATATCTTCCTGATCCGAAGAATTGAAAATGAAAATTTGAAATAATTGTCAACGCTGCTCCTTTTTTATTGGCCTTCATCGGATCAGTCTGAATATTAAATGTTCAAAGTATAATGGAAATTAATATTGTTAATTTTTTTTATTTTTTGTCAAACTTTGTACATTTGCCACATCAAAAACTAAAAAAGAACAAGTTATGGCTTATAAAATTTCAGAAGAATGTATTGCTTGCGGTACATGCATTGATGAATGTCCTGTTGAAGCAATTTCTGAGGGAGATATCTATAAAATTGATGCCGACCTTTGCACTGATTGTGGATCGTGTGCCGAAGTTTGTCCGGTTGATGCAATTTCGATTGCTGAGTAATTACCGGTCAAAATAAAGCTTCAAATAAGCTGATCTTTTTAAGGTCAGCTTATTTTTTTTTATTGGGGCATGCAACTATCTGGTCTGATTTTTGTCTCTAAATGCAGGTTAAAATACTTTCTAACATGAAGACAATTTATACTTTTCTACTGATAATTGCATTTGGATTTGTTGGTTACGCGCAAAAACCTGCACTGCAACCGTCAGTTACCGCTGCCGAAACCTCCTCTTTTTCAATCCATAAAGTATATCCAAATCCGGTAAAAGATTTTGTTACAGTAGAACTTCAGTCTGAAGTAACCGGAACAATACAAATAAGTCTTTTTAATATATTGGGAACTGAAGTAAAAAAATGGGAGACCCAATCTCTTTACAGTGGCGACCAAAAATTAAAAATTGACCTTTCTCAGTTCAAAAGCGGTGTGTATATCCTGAAAATCAATAAACAGGGATTGGTAAGAACACAGGTTGTGAAGAAGAATTAGTGGGATCAAAATTTTGAACCTAAAAAAAAGCTGTCCTTTGGGGCAGCTTTTTTTTATGATTGGTATTTTGCTATCGACATTTATGTACGATATTTGGAGTGTTTTCATTCTTTTTGGAAGTATTTTCTACAGTAAAGTCGGTCCGTACATTTGCAAAACTTGGTGTATTCTGACTATTCCCCTTATTTAGGTCGCAATCGGGAGCAAAAGTTATAGTCCATGAAATCGGAATACAGGCTTCAATATCATCAGTCCAGGTAAGGTTAGTTGGTTTTTTTTACACTGTTTGGAACCAATGTAGAAGAAGAACTCCATCCGGTATATGTGGATAGTTCCGTTCTCGTTTCGAAGCCGGGTTGCAACAAATAGCCGACAGCCTGACAAAAAAGGTGGTGACTACTTTAGCACAAAACAATCACGAAGAGGTGATTATGATACGCCGTTGTTCAGAACAAAACCAACCGGTGCGGAAACTTTACGATGCCCAGAAATACAAATATGCACCCTTCGTAAAACGAAAATCCCTGCCTCGCCGGCAGGCAGGCGTAGTACACAAATCCGAACTCGAAAACTGCCAATTCCTTGAACAACCAGAATTCCATTCGGATTAACTGCAAGTTGGGTTAAAGCCTTCCGGGATAAAATTAAAATCGTAAAATTGCAGGATGAAGAAAATTGGATTATTATCGGATACACACTGCACTTTGAGCAATCGCGTTTTTAAATTCTTTGAATCGGTTGACGAAATATGGCATGCCGGCGACATTGGCAATGCCGAAACTGCTGACCAGCTTTCTGCATTCAAACCCTTTCGGGCAGTATACGGCAACATCGACGATCACGTTGTGCGGCGCATGTTTCCTGTCGATCAGCGGTTCTTTTGCGAAGAAGTGGATGTACTAATGACGCACATTGGAGGTTATCCGGGGAAATACGAACAGCGGATTAGAACCCTATTCTATAATAAGGCACCGCAACTTTTTATTTCCGGGCATTCACATATCCTGAAAGTTATTTACGATCCGAAATACCACTTGCTGCACATCAATCCCGGAGCAGCCGGAAACAAAGGCATTCACCAGGTTTGCACAGCCGTCAGGTTTGTTATTGACGGGAAGAATATCAAAGATTTGGAAGTGCTGGAATTTGAAAGGGGCGCGTTTAATGAGGAATAATACCGCTTGCAGCCAACCAGCGTATCTAAAGAGAGCAGTTTAAGACATTGAACGAAAAAGTCATTTTGCCAAAACAATTTAAAACAGATGGGGCAAATAATAATTGACACAAATTTTAATGTTTATTCTGATGCAAGAGGCGGAGACCCTGACAGCACCAGTCCAACACTTCAACAATACCATAAGATGTTATGGAGTAAGCCTTTACCAAACGGTGAAACCTTTGAATTATTTGATAATAAAAATGGCGTTTATTTATATCATAAGTCAGAGCTTGGCGAATTCTTTTTGGGTAGCGATGCAATAACACACTCATATAAAAATCATAAACGAAAGCATTGGCTTACAAAACAAATCACAAGCGAAGTAGATGAGCTTTTTGATGCAGGTTCTACCATTGGAGCTTACACTCTTTTCCCTAACAACAGAATTGACGGCAACCATACAATCAATCAAGCTCGTGGAGTAAATAGTTTAATTGATGATAGATTTGACTTAACGTTAGAATGTATTCGTCTTTTTTATATGGGAGAAAAAAGTCCGCTTTATGACGCTTTATTGAGAAATAAAAACTTCTTCGATTTGTTTGGCGATTTTATCAGTTATATCCATTTCTTCTTATTGGAAGATTTGATTGATGGAAACAATAATATTAAGTTTTATTTGCCCTTTGATGACTTTAAAACTCGGCCAACATTTTCCGACATTGACGAATATCTACTATATAAAAGGGGAGTAATGATTTTTATTAAGTCAAGAAACAAGAGAATAGAAAATTATACCAAACTACAAAAGACAGAATATGATGCCAGCACATAATCGAGTAGACGGATCCGCCAGTAGAACTGTTGGAGTATATGCTTCGATAGGCTCAGCAACCTACTATCCGCAAAATTTGGGTTCAAAAAAATTAGAATATATTTGGAGTTGTTGCCTAATATGGTAACTTTGAAAATAAAAATGCCAACTATAAAGATTATTGACACAGTTAAGATTGATTTGTATTCCAGAGAGCATCCACCACCACATTTTCACGCGATATATGCGGATAATGAAGCATTAATTGTAATTCAGGATTTTAGTATTTATGCTGGCAGTCTCCCGAGACCTCAATTAAATAAAGTGATTGCCTGGGCACGAGCGCATCAGGAGATACTTTTAGAGAACTTTAAACGATTAAATCCGAGATTATGAGAAAGACAATAAAAATACCGAGGATTCTAAATATTAGCAAGATAGACGGCTTTAAGATATACGTGATTTTCAACAATGGAGAGACACGACTGCTTGATTTTGATAAGATATTAAATATATGGAAAGTTGAAGATACTGATATTGAGAGCAAGCTATTTGACATGAATGTGTTACACAAGGTAAAGTTGCGAAATCAGACTTTATCGTGGGATAATTTAGCATCAAAACTTATAGACGAAAACGGCAATGAGATTGACTATCCTTATGAGATAGGCCCTGACGTTTTATATGACTTGAGCCAAGCTTCAGATTTAGAAGCGCCAGGATTTGGTGATATTATTCGTAAAGAGCGGATTAAAGCAGGATTAACTCAAGGGGAATTAGCCCATCGGGCAGGTACGACACGCTTCTATATTTCGCGATTTGAGAATAACAAGTCGGATATTGAACTATCAACTTTTAAAAGAATTGTAGAATCCGGACTTGGGAAAAGATTAAAACTTGAGATAAAGTAAGAATGTGCTCTATTATCTACTTTGCACAAATTAGTTGAAATAGGTTTCGGAAAAAGAGTTGTCTTGACTATTGAATGATTGAATAGCTAAAGCAATACACCACTTTCACCCCTTTTTCAACCTTTTCCCGCCCCATCTGTTTTGAA
>CAMDGL010000108.1 GCA_945897845.1 Chitinophaga pinensis
CTCCTGTTGCCGAAAGCCATCAGCAGCAGGGCAAGCAATGGCAGGAAGGTCGCCACCTTCCAACGCCATGCTTTACTGGTTTTTTGTTTGTTCATCATGGTAATTCTTTTTTTAATTTGACAATGATTAAAACTGTTTGCAAGGGCGAACCGCCTTGGCCCGACTCCTTTTTGAATAACGAGTAATTGATATTGGGTTGCATCGATGCCTGAATGAAGGGTTTGCTCGTCGGCCTGAAACTCGTGGATTTCTTTCATGTCGCCGATTACCGCGTAAACTGCCGGGTTAAACCAATGAATAGTCCTGACCAGTTCGAGCAGCAGCAAATCGACAAAATGATTTTGCCGAATGTGCGCCTGTTCGTGCGCCAGAATGGCCGAACCATGAGCCTCGTAATCGGTCTGCGAAATAACCACCGAACGACCAAATGCAAAACTGGGTACTTCGCGGTCAACAATCAACAACCGGTAGCCGTCCATTTGCTGCACTGTTGCTTTTCGCGACAGCATGAAAATCTGGATAATATTCCGGATAAAAAGCAGGAGCGCCACCAGCACACCAGCCAGGTAAAAATAACGGAGCAACGTTTCCAGCGGAATCGTCAGTTCGTTTGTTGCCGGAGTTGGTTCGATGACAGATGGCTGAACCTCAAAAGATGCTGCATTTTCTGTTGCGGGCAGGTTTTGAATTTGTATTTTGCTTTCCGAAAATTCAGGAATCAGTTCCACATGCACGGGCGTTTGCAAAAGTTGCGGCAACTGCACCAGCGGAACAATTACCGAAGCTGCAACAATCGTGAGCAAAGTCGCCCGGCTGACTGCAAACGAAGTTTCTTTGCGCATCAGCAGTCGAAACAACAAGTAAAACACACTGATGCAGATGGTTGATTCTAAAATGTACGACAGAAAGGTGCTCATCTTAAAGGTTTTTGGTTCATTGATTCAGCTTCTTGCCGGGCCCCGACTTAAATTTTGATGGTTATGATTAAAGCTGCCGGCAAAGAGACGCACCAAAACCGGCAGTTTTTTTTATTCTCTCAGAAAATTAGACAAGGTTTCAAATTTCTGTGCTTTCTGGTCAACACAATAGGTTACCGAAGCATTATTGGCATGTTCAATTTCTACTTTAATTATTGTCCAGTCTTCATCCATGTATTGTTCTCTAGCTATTTCTTTGCCATTTTGATCAACATCCATTTCCTTTCCAAAATAAAATGAACTCCCAAGTATGGCTATCCCTGATTTAATTGTTTCACTATCCGTTTTAAGTTGATATTCGATGTTTGTATAATTTGTCCGTTTTAAGATTAAGGTGAAGGATTTATCTTTATTCTTTGTCGAGAAAACGATTTCCTTGTTTATCTCCAGATTTGTTGGTATTAAATATCTACTGGTAAGCGGTTTAATAACAATTGAATGCGGACTTGTATTAGCCATTGAACGAACAATTAAACTGTCATCAATGAGCGTAAAACTTGTTTGAATCTTGGCCATTTCGATCAAACCATTAATAAATGATGGAGCATATAGTGTGGTGTCTTTGATGAACAATTTATTCCCTGAAATAGTAATATCCAACCGATTGAATTTTTTACCCTGATCAGTCGGTGCATTACTGCTTTTTCTGCCGCAAAATATCAGCAAGAGGGCAAGCAGGGGAAGAAAGGTCGCCACCTTCCAACGCCGCGCTTTACTGGTTTTTTGTTTGTTTATCATAGCAATGCGATTTTTAATTTGACAATGATTAAACCTGTTTGCAAGTGCGAACTTTTGATGTCCGACACATTTTCGAATAATTAGAATTTGATAGTGTTTTGCATCGATGCCAGAGTTGAGGGTTCGGTCGTCGGCCTGAAACTCGTGAATTTCTTTCAGATCGTTCACCATGCGGTAAACCAGCGGATTAAACCAGAAGATAATTTTAACCAGTTCCATCAGCATCAGGTCGTAAAAATGCCCAAGCCTGATGTGCGACTGTTCATGGGTGATAATGGCGTCGTAATTGGTGTCGAGCTCGTGCTGCGAAATCAGGATGCTGCGGCCAAACGAAAAAGCCGGAATGTCGTGGGAAACAACCCGAATGCGAATTCCGTTTCGTACCGTCTTTCGGGCTTTGCTAAACAGCAGCAAAACCGAACCGATGCTGTAAACGAACATCAGGAATGACACGAGAACTCCGGAAAGGTAGACGAAGGTTACTATTGTCCGAATTGGTATCAAAACAGGTTGCATCGTTTCCGGAGATGGCACATCAGATTGAAGGATTGGTGGGATTTCTGTCGTTGAAACAGGTTCTTCAATCGTTGGACTGACCTGAAAAATGGGCTCCAGATTAACATGAATCCTTGGCTGTACTGGTTTTGGCACATAAAGGAATGGAATAAGTATCGAACTAAATACCATCATTAACAGCACCATTCGGTTGAGCTTAAAGAAAGTCTCTTTTCGCATCAGCACACTGAAAGCCAGATAGAGTAGGCTTAAACTCAGTGTCGATTTTAACAGAAACAGCAGCAAATTATTCATTTTCGATATTTTTACGGGATTCAACCTGACGAATCAGTTCCTGAATCTCTTCCAGCGAGATTTTTTCTTCCTGCACAAACATCGAAACCACCGAGGCATACGATTGATTAAAGTATTTGCCCACCATATTTTTCAGGGTGTTTCGGCTGAATTCTTCGCGCGAGATAACCGCAAAATACCGGTGCGTATTTCCAAACTGTTCGTGGCCAACAAAACCTTTTTCTTCGAGTCCACGCACAATAGTCGAAATGGTGTTGTAGTGCGGTTTGGGGTCTGTCAGCAGGTCGATAACCTCTTTGACAAACAAGGAACCTTTTTCCCAAAAGATTTCCATAATTTCTTCTTCACGATTGGTCAAATGTTTCATAGCAAAATTGTGTTTGAACAAATATAACTATATATTTTAGTTTGCAAACTATTTTATGTAGTTTATTTACTAGATATTTTAGTTTTAAACATTAATGGATTTACAACAAGCTGATTGGCTCTGTAAAATTCCGGGCGAGACATGGAATGGATCACATGACATTCTTATGGGTAACGAAAAGCAAGTCAATAATAAAATTTAAAAAACCTTACTTTTTTATTGATACCTCAGTAACTCGGAAATAACCCCCGGAGCCCAACCTTATCTACCTTATAATTTGACTGATAAAACTTTCCCGAGGGATCGGGAAAGGTCAGAAAGTGGTCGTATTCTTGAGCAAAATCACAAGGTAAATAAGGTTGAAATTTCGGGGCTGATCTAAGTTACTAAGGTTTTTTGAAAAAAGTAAGGTTTTTCACTTAAAAAAAATATTCCTGAATTTTTGCTTTTGAAAAACACTTGCCCACAAAAAATCATTTGATTTCTTGGAGTCGGACCCGGAACAAAAGGCACGAGCAACTACAAACAAAAACAGGGACCGAAGTCCCTGTTAAAATATGCTGTTTCAAATGAATTCAGAATTAATTTCGGCTGGATAATTTGGAAAGCAAACGAAGCATTTCGAGGTATAACCAGATTAGGGTTACCATCAGGCCAAAAGCGCCATACCATTCCATGTATTTTGGGGCACGGGCATTTGCTCCTTTTGTAATCATGTCGAAATCGAGGATTAGGTTGAGTGCTGCAACTACTACAACTACCAGACTGAATCCAATTGAAATCATACTGTTTCCATGCATGAATCCTAAATTTGCCCCGAACATTCCGGCGACAAAACTAACCAGATAAACCAGGGCGATACCACCGGTGGCTGCAAAAATTACAGTCCTGAATTTTTCAGTTGCACGAATGGTTCCTGAACGGTAAAGCAAAAGCATGATAAAGAATACGCCAAATGTAAGCGAAACGGCACGCATCACTAAACCTGGATACATGGCTTCGAACATTGCCGAAATAGCTCCGAGGAACAATCCCTGGAAAACGGCATAAATTGGCGAAGTCATTGCAGCACGGCGCGGGCTGAAAACAGTGATCAACGCGGTAATAAAACCACCAATTGCACCGCCGATCATCCAGCCGATTAGTCCCGGAGGCATTGCACCCGGCATGGCAGGATCAACTGCGCCCATAAATTTGCGCCAGGTAAAAGTAGCCGCAAAAATAACTATCAGCAGCATCAGGCCAGTTTTGTTTATCGTTCCGTTAACGGTCATCACTCCGTCGCTGGTGCTGGTTGCCGACTGATTAAATATGTTTTTTCCGAATACCGGATTTGATGATTTTGTAATATCCATTGTTTTAAAATTTTAATTTTCACTCTTTTTATAAAAACTGTACCAAAATAATATTCTTCAGCGAATTCCTGACAGTATTAAGTATTCTTAACAAAAAGATCCTGTACATATTCACTTTGCAGTTCATTCAGAATCATCTCACTCAGAGTTTTACTTGTCAGTGAATCAAGCTCTTTCAGTCCTTCAGCATATAAAATTGCTTTTTCATTCAGGGCTTTGCTTTTCATGCCAAGCAAAATAAACGAGCGGTAAAAAACTTGTTTCAAATTCTGGTCTTTCGACAAAGGTGACAAAACGTCGAAAAAAGGTTCAAAAAGCTCGTCTATGGCAGATTTTTCATTAATTGCAAGCCGACCCATCAGGTTCAATCCGGCGAAACGAACCAAATGCTTCTTTCCTCGGCACCATTCGAGCGATTTTATAAATGCGAACTTTGTTTTTGACCAGAGAAATGTATTCAAAATCTCAGCTATTTCAGGCGATTCCAGACTTTTTGTCCAGTAATCCATTTGCTCTTCGTTAACTTCGGAAGGAACATCGATCATCGCAGCCAGAATCATGGTTTCTCTCCATTGCTTGTTCCATAACTTCAAGGCCAGCAGATGATTGTGGTCATATTGCGATGCGATGTCGCGCAGGGAAACAATGGATGCGCCCCAATTGACTTTGTAAATCAGACCACGCTCTTTCATCTGCGCGACTGTTTCCCCGTTTTTTACCAGCGAAATACGTGTCAGTATCTGACGAAATTGCTGCTCACTTTTCGGATCATCCAGTAATATGTCCATTTTTTCAGATTATGTATTCGATCACTATAAATTCAGCGGCCAAAAATAAGGAATAAATCAGATGCCGCGAACCATTCAAATAAGAAGAAACACTTATCCGGCAGGTTTTCGACAAAAATATCACAAGCAGGCCTTTTTCAAAGAGATATGCAGCCACAGTTCCGTATGCTACTCCGGCCAATCCCCAGATTTGAACAAACCAAAGACTGAAGGTCACATTCACAATTATTTCCAGAAACGACGCCCACATAATCAGTTTGGTTTTTTGAAGACCGATCAGGATGGTTTGGGGAAAAAGCAGTCGGCTTATTATCAGTAGTAAATAAATATTAAAAATTGTGGCACTCTGCGCAAAACCCACATTAAAAACTACCGGAAAAGCCCAATGTGAAACCATCATTAATAATCCTGAAAGTGGGAACATCCAGTTTCCGAGCTTTTGGGCATTGTGCCTGATTTTTTCGAGATTGAATTTCAGGTTTGAGCGGTCTGAAAATCCGGGTAACATGGAAATGCTGAATGCGTTTGCGAGTAGCAACACCAGCGGAAATTCGCGCGCGCCATACCTAAAAACGGCAAAAGTTGCTTCGTCAAAATAAGAGGTGACAATAAAACTGTCGATGTATTGTGCCGAACCGCTCAGAAACATTGACAAAATGAGTGGTGCAGAACTGCTAAAATGAGTTTTGATAAAAGCCGGATCAAAATCCGGAGTAGCGTTTCTGAAAAGTAATACCAGCAACCAGCTAAAACGAGAAACAGCGCTGGCAACGAGTCCGGCCAAACTATATTCAATACCAAAGCCTAAAACTGGCGGAATAATTACCAGGCAGAACATCAGAAAAAAAGAAAATCCACCATAAGCCACCATTTTTTTGCCTTCATTCTTGATCAGGTAAATGTATTCGACCAAACTGGCCGGGGTGGAAATCAGCAGATAAATGAGCAGGTAATTTAAATAGGGGATGGAAGATTTTTTCAGTAAAAGGCCTGAAATTGAATGTTCGAAAACGAGTAAAAATAGGACTGACAAAACCGACAGTCCTGTAATCAAATAAAATAAATTGAATAAAACCGGGGATTTTCGCGAAATCGTTTCTTTGTTAACAAGTGGCAGAAATCCCTGGATCAGACCGTTTAGCCAGAAAAAACTGATTGCTCCGGATATCAGTAAAAACGTTTCATATTGTCCGATTTCGGAAATTGAAAGCCCTGACTTTGCAAAGACGACGCCGATAAGCATCAAGGTCGAAAACCGCAAAAGCTGAAATATCTGCAAGGCTGAAATATGGCTGATCCGAGGTTTCAAAAGCTTTTTTTTGTCAGGAACAAATAGTTCTGTTTTGCCCAAAACTACGATAAAAGCATGAGAACATAAAATCAGAGAAAGGCCACTGCTTTGCCCAAAAGAAAAAGAGGATCGTGAATAATCGAAAACCAATAAAAATAATCAGAAAATGGTATGAATGTTCGGACACAGGGTAAGGATTTATAAAACGGAACAACCAAAACCTGAGGCTATCCCGGAAACGAAAAATAAGCTTAATTTTTACCCTACAAAAAAGCTCTTGCCAACAGGTTTCGCTGAAAATTTATCCCGTGCGAAGCGTTCGGGAGAGAATAAATCAAAATCCCATTATCCTTTTCCGGTAATGGGATTTTTTGTGTGTACGGGATTTCGGCTATTCAGCTAAATGTTATGGGCTGGCAATTGTTGTATTCAAGTAATTCCCTGGAGTCATTATTCCAAGAGAGCTTTTCTTAAAATCTTTAATGTTTCTCGTGATGATTAAATCAATTTGTCCATTTAATTCAGCCGAACAGTTTTGCAATGCGTCTTCAAAATCCCTAAAATTCGAGTTCAGAGCTTTTAGTATAACATTTTTGTCAGTTGTAAGAACTTCTGTAATCGTAATTAATTGCGTTAGTTTTTCGATAACTTTCTCATGTGTAGAGCTTTGCCTTAATATATAGTATACATTGCTGATTATCACGGATGTGATGAAGCCTTTGATTTTCCTAGATTCACATAATGACAAAACTTTTGCAGCATCGTCTGAAAACGGCTCTCTGTCAAAAAAGAAGTCTAAAATAACGTCTGTGTCAATAAGAACTCTTTTCATTTGCTAAAGATATTTTTCTGTAAGTCTTTTTGAAAGTTCTTTTTTGTAGTCGAAGTTTTTGGGAGCCTTAAAAGCACCTTTTAATGATTTTACAATCGGGGTCAGGTCGATACTTTCATTATTATCCTCTTTTGTTATGGCTTTTAGGTAGTTCTCAACGATGTCGGATAAACTACGACCTTTCCCATTGGCATATTTCTTTGCCTTTTCGATAATTGTTTGCTCAATCGTCAATGTCAATTTTGTATTCATTGCACTAGTGTTTTTGCAATTAAATTTATACGTGCAAATATATAAATAAAAACACGATACGTATAAAAGTATTTCATGTGGCACGTGTTATTTTGCTTGCCCCACCGGGTAGCTTACGCCCCCTAAGAACCGTATGTGCGATTTTCACCGCATACGGCTCAGTCACTTTTAAGGCTCACCCCGCGAAGGGTAACCCGGCTGTTATTACTATTTTTATTGGACATAAACATAGTAATTTGTTTGCACTCTTTGGCTAAATTTGTTCTCCATTTTGTACTGTTACAGAAGTACTGGTCAAATTCGGGTAGAAAAGGGTTGGCTTCGGCTTTCACTTTCACATGATACTGTAGTCCTTAAATCTACGGACATTCTGGGAAAGGAAGTTGAACCCGTTGCTGATGTCTGTGATTTTGGATTTTTCAGGCGAGAGTTCCAACCCTCTTTCGATCAGGAATTCAGTTACCAATGGGATAATCTCATCGGCAATAACTTCTTTACTGATGGCCGTAATCACAAAATCGTCGGCATAGCGGATAAAGTTCACTTTCTTGTTCTTCCACTGTGGGAACTTTTTGTTGATGGCTGTTTCCAATCCATCCAAAACCTTGTTCATGATCATCGGCGAAATGGCTCCACCCTGCGGCGTACCCTTTTCTGTTGGGAACAGACGCTTTTTCTCGATGTATCCGGCTTTTAGCCACGTGTTGAGAATGGTTTTGTTGACGGGGATATTTTTCAATATCCAGTCGTGCCTGATGTTATCGAAACAAGCTTTAACCAATGCTTATTGATAGCTGCGGAAACCCAAGTGATATAAACAGAAGTGTAGGGAGTTGTGGAGTACATGAACAGTGCGTGTATTATAATCGTTACGTTTCTGTTGAAAATGGAGTTGTTACTTCTTGGCAAGATTGATGTTTTCCAAAACGCACCAAGCCCCGCTATCCAGTCCGAACAACGAGGGCTCGTTTCTTTTTTATATTTTTGAGAACTGATTGGATGAACTCCAGTCATCCGATCAGCCCTTAAAATCACTATCATCTCCCTGATCAGAAGAAAAAATATCTATCTTCATTGATCAGAAATAACATCAGTATGAAAACACAAGCAATTCAATTCAACGATCTGGCAGATCAGATTTACGGGATGCCACTTGAAGACAAATTTGAGCTTAAAAATCTTTTGGAACACAATATTGCTTTCCGAACAACAAGGGCTTGTCCTTAAAACTTATCTATTAATCTGATCAAACAAAATATACATATGAGAATAGAAGATTTAATACAAGTTATTGCTCAAATATTAGCAACCGGTGGATTGTTATTTGGGGTATATCAATACTACAAAAGTGTTGAAATCAAGAAAAATGACCATTATATCCAATTTGAGTTATCAAGTCTTGAAATATTCAGATTAACAATTGAATTTCCAGAACTTTTAGAATTATATAATCCGGATCCGAAAAAAAAGCTAAAAAGGAAAGCTGGAGAAAGATTAAATGAATTTGCTTCTTCATTGCTTAACTTATTTGAAATACAATTCCGTTCAAGAAAGAAAAAAAATATAGAGCCAATAATTTTTGCTTCCTGGATACCCTGGATTATTTCGTTGGTAAGAGGAAAATATTTTCGCGAAATATGGAAAAATGATTTATATATCCATTATGAACCTGCATTCCGCAAATTCATCGACAGTTTAATTGAAATCGTTGAAAAAGATCCTTCAGAAAAAAACGAAGAAAGCCTATATGCACTTGCATCGCAGGAGTTTAAAAATTGTATTGCCATTAAAAACTGGAAAGAAACGATTTAAATTGCTAAGCCCCCGCCATCCTTTCCGGATAACGAGGGCTTGTTTTATTTAGGAAGTCCGGGCGAGACTCAAAGTAGCACCCGGACTTTCACAGGAATTATACTCCCAGTTTATTTCTGCGAATCTGTTCGGCACTGGTGAAATTATTTTTCACCACATGGCCTTTTAATGGCAGCATTTTTTCGTGGATAGCATCGATAATCCAGTCAGCACAAGGGAAGAATGAATCTTCAAGTTCGTAGGCCGGTGTAATCCAGTTACGGGATCCAACCACTACCGGCGGAGCATCCAGTTCGTCGAAGGCCAGTTCAGAAATGGTTTGAGCCATTTCTTTCATGAACGATCCACGTGAAGAAGCATCACCCGAAATCACGATACGTCCGGTCTTTTTCAGCGATGCCAAAACCGGTTCGTAATTAAACGGACTCAAACTGCGTGCATCAATCACTTCAGCCGAAATTCCGTATTTTTCCTGAAGAATATCAGCAGCTTCAATGGCACGGTACAAAGTTGCACCGATGGTCAGGATCGTTACATCAGTTCCTTCGCGTTTCACATCCGGTTCGCCAATGGCAATTTCGTAATAACCTTCAGGAACACCACCTTTGTGGAACATTTCGCCCATGTCGTACAAACGCTGGCTTTCGAAGAAAATCACCGGATCGGTTCCCTGAAGAGCAGCATTCATCAAACCTTTTGCATCGTAAGGAGTAGCAGGGAATACCACTTTCAATCCCGGAATCTGGGCAGTCAAAGCGGTCCAGTCCTGAGAGTGCTGAGCGCCGTATTTTGAACCTACTGAAACACGCAATACCACCGGCATTTTGATTACGTTTCCGCTCATCGCCTGCCATTTTGGAAGTTGGTTAAAAACCTGATCGCCGCAACGACCCAGGAAGTCGCAATACATGATTTCAGGAATCACACGACCACCACACATGGCATAACCAATGGCTGTGCCAACAATGGCTGCTTCAGCAATCGGAGAGTTGAACAAACGGTGATACGGAAGCGCTTCGGTCAATCCGCGGTATACAGCAAATGCGCCACCCCAGTCGCGGTTTTCCTCTCCGTAAGCAATCAAGGTTGGATCCTTGTAGAAACGATCGACGATTGCTTCGAAAATTCCGTCGCGATAAGCATAGGTTTTTATTTTTGAGTGTGCTTTGCCATTTTCATCAAAAGCAAAACGTTCTTTTTTAGCCAGTTGCTGAACCCTTGCATTTTCAGCCATCGGGTGATTTACATCCGGCGCGCGGTCTTCCATTCGGTCGACCGATTCGTTGCCAAACATCATTTCACCAATCAGGTTCGGATATTTTGCCATATCCATCCGTGGAGAAATTTCCAGGTCAATCGCCAGTTTCATACTCGATTCCATCAGACTGATGGTGTCGCCTTTAATTCCGGTCAACTGCTCTTCAGTAGCTACACCGGTTTTAACTAATTCTTTTCCAAACCAGGCAATTGAATCCTGAGCTTCCCATGCTTCCACTTCTTCTTTCGAACGATACGAAGAAGCATCCGAAGGCGAGTGACCGCTGTAACGGTAAGTCAAAATGTCCAATAAAACCGGTCCTCGTTTTTCTTCCAGAATTTTGCGTTTGCGTTTGTAGGCATCAATTACGGCCAATGGGTTGTAACCGTCAACACGTTCAGCATGAAGCTGATCTTCATTCAGACCAGCACCGATACGTGCGGCAATGTTATATCCTGCAGTTTCGCCGCAGGTTTGTCCGCCCATTCCATATTGGTTATTCATGATGTTGATGATCAGCGGAAGACCGCCTTTCATGTCACCTTCCCA
>CAMDGL010000109.1 GCA_945897845.1 Chitinophaga pinensis
GAAACTTTTTTTGTGGAAGAACTGATCAGGAATGCCTGCTTATTTGGGAAAATAATAAACGAACCAGCCTGACTTAACCCGGTCTGCACCTTTTCTCCAAAAGTAGCGCCCTGAGTTTGTTTCGGAACGGTTACATTCATCGAAATACGGTTGGGCATTCCTCCGTTAATGTTATTTATTGATTTTTCAGTCTGACCAAATGATAGTATAAATGAGCCAAATAAAAGGATGAATGATATTGAAGCTTTTTTCATTTTCGAAAGTGTTTATGGTTGATACTATTGAACGGTTCTGGCATACGAAGCGGCTGCAGCACCTCCGCCTGCTCCAGCCAAACTGGAAACGGATGATATGGAATAACTTGCACCCTTTTTTTCAAGAATGAAGTTACCGCCAGCCTTTACAATCTTGCCTTTGGTTTTGCCTCTTGAATTATTTGCAGTAGTAATTTCAGGACTTGTTTCAGTTTCCGCACTTTCTGGTTCATACGAAATCTGAACCAGATAACTTCCGTCAGTCCAGTCAGCAGGTAATTCATAGTGTCGGACATCTTTTTTGTCAATCCCCCGCATTTGGCCTCCTGGATTTTTCCCGCCTTTTACAATAATGCCCTTAATTGGTGTACTTGCCATTCTATTTTGAGACACCAAACCGGCATCAACATGCACGAAGCTTCCATTGGCTGGTTTGGTTTTATAAGCAATGCCGTTCGGAAAAATAACTGCTATTCCATCTTCCGTAGAAACAATCTCTATTTTGTTCCCTTTTATCGATCCATCCCAGCCCTTTCGCTCACCAAAAGTGGCTCCCTGTGTCTGTTTAGGAACTCCATTTTCTTTAACGCCTTTCTGATTTGCAGTTTCCGCTTGTCCGAAAACAGACGAGAATGAAACTGTCAACAATAGAATGAATAGAATTTTAGTTGTTTTCATTTATTTTTTATAAAAAGGGAGAATCAAATAATTGTAGATCATACATCCGGCACAAATTGCAAAGACAAATTCAAGGCCTGCGAAGAAAATCAGCATTCCGGCAACAATGAAGGATGCAACCTGAAGTTCAAATATGAACAAACCAGCAATAACAATCGTCATCAAAAAACCAAGTCGAGCGGCAAAAACTTTGGGCGCTTTGTCGATTAACTTAACCGGTAAACTGAACGCATTGCTCAAATAGTGACTTGCGAAACTGATCGGACTGAACTTTATTCCGGTAAAACCCCTCATGAAAAAATCGGCCATCAAAAAAGCAAGCAAAAATACTGAGTTAAGCACAAAGGCACTAACAATAACGGCAATCGCAAACATGGCATTTAAACGTGTAACCTGTTCATTTACTCGCTGATCTGAAATGGGGCAAACTAAATTCTTCATGATTCAAATTTTATATTCAATCCTACACTTAATAATAGAATACAAATATATCTTTTATTCTAAATTAATTGGAATCTTTCCAGATATTTCATCTTCGGTTTATGAATTTATTAACGCTAATGAATTTTTCTATATTTTCGCAATATGAAATTCAGGATGACATACCAGCTTAATTTATACCATCATTTCGGCAAAGGATTGTTCGAATGCTGGATTATTTGATCCATCCTATCCCCCATTATCCGTCAATTCTTCATTCATCAATTTTAAATCATCATTCAAATGACCGGTATCCTATTCGATATCAAACGGTTTGCCGTACACGATGGCCCTGGAATACGCACAACTGTATTTCTGAAAGGTTGTCCGCTGAAATGCCTTTGGTGCCATAATCCTGAAAGCATTTCGCCCCAACCCTGCACCATTGAAAAAATTTCGCGCATTGGCGAACAAACATTTCGGAACGATGAAGTGGTTGGACAGTTAAAATCGGTGAATGAAGTAATGGAAATACTTGAGAAAGAATGGATTTTCATGGACGAATCGGGAGGAGGCGTCACTTTTTCGGGTGGAGAGCCGCTATTACAGCATGAATTTTTAGCCGAACTTTTAATTGCCTGCAAGCAACGGGGAATGCACACAGCAGTTGATACCTGTGGTTTTACATCTTCCGAAGTGCTCCTGAAAATTGCACCGCTGACCGACCTTTTCCTTTACGATCTGAAAATGATGAATTCGGAAAAGCATAAGTTTTGTACAGGCGCCGATAATCAGCTAATTCTTGAAAATCTTCAGAAATTGGTATCCGAAAACTACAAAATCCGTATCCGTATTCCGGTTATTCCTGAAATAAACGATGCGCCGGAGAACATTTCGGAAATCATCCTTTTCCTGAAAAGTTTGAATGGACAGGTTGAAGGAGTTGATTTGCTGCCATTTCACAATACCGCCAGCGGAAAATACAAGCGGTTCGAAATCAATTACACCATGAATGAAACAAGAAAACCGGAAGCTTCGGTAATGGATGCCATAAAAAAGCAATTTGAGGAAGCTGGTTTTGAAGTAAAAATTGGAGGATGAAACGAGTTTTCAGTCGCTGTTTTAAGTCACAGTCGCAGTTTTCAGTAAAAAAAAATAAAAAATATGACACCACGAATTAAAAAATTACGCGATCAGAGTTTGAATGCGATTTACCGGATTTCGGCAGAACGTGCGCTTCTGATCACCGATTTCTATAAAAATCAGCTTGCTTTTGGCGATTCTATTCCGGTGCAACGGGCCAAATCGTTCAGGTATATCCTTGAATACAAACACATTTGCATCAACGAAGATGAATTGATTGTGGGCGAACGCGGACCTGCCCCAAAAGAAACGCCGACCTATCCCGAAATAACTGTTCATTCATTGCAGGACCTCGATATCCTGAATTCGCGCTCAAAAGTATGGTTCAGGGTGGATGAAAAAACCCGGAAAGCCTATGAAGAAGTGATTATTCCATTCTGGAAAGGCCGTTCGAACCGCGACCGGATCATGCAACAAATGTCGGACGAATGGCATGATTCTTACGACGCTGGTATTTTCACCGAATTTATGGAACAGCGGGCTCCGGGGCATACTGTCGCAGGAAACAAAGTTTTCAGGAAGGGAATGCTGGATTTAATTGCTGACATTGAAAATGCCCTGCAAAAAATTGACTGGCTGAATGATCCGAAAGCATTCGATAGGTCAGAGGAGTTGAAGGCCATGAAAATTACAGCAGAATCCATCATCTTGTTTGCCAACCGTCATTCGGATCAACTGGAACTTCTGGCGGAAAAGGAAAAAGACATTACCCGAAAAGCGGAACTTATAGAAATGATACGGATTTGCCGGAAAGTTCCGGCACACGCTCCCGAAACTTTCCACGAAGCCCTGCAACATTACTGGTTTATTCATTTGGGTGTTGTGACCGAAGTAAACCCATGGGATTCATTCAATCCGGGCCGGCTGGATCAGCATCTATACCCGTATTTCAGTAAGGAAACCAAGGCGGGAACGCTCACTGCGGAATCGGCAACCGAACTGCTTGAATCGTTCTGGGTTAAATTCAACAATCATCCGGCGCCCCCAAAAGTTGGGGTGACTGCTTTGGAAAGCAATACTTATACTGACTTTTCGCTCATCAACCTTGGCGGAGTTAAACCGGATGGTTCGGATGCGGTGAACGAATTGTCGTTTCTGATTCTGGATGTGATTGAGGAAATGCGCATTCTGCAACCCAGTTCGATGGTTCAGCTCAGCAAAAAAAATCCTGAAAGCTTTATTAACCGTGCTGTAAAAATTGCCAAAACCGGTTTCGGTCAGCCTTCCATTTTCAATACCGATGCCATTGTTCAGGAGCTGGTTGGACAGGGTAAAACGCTGGAAGATGCCCGCAACGGAGGCGCCAGCGGTTGTGTCGAAAGTGGCGCTTTTGGAACAGAAAGTTACATTCTGACCGGCTATTTCAACCTTCCAAAAATTCTGGAAATCACCTTACACAACGGATTCGATCCGCGAACTGGCAAACAAATCGGGCTAAAAACCGGAGAAGCTACTGATTTTCAAACCTATGAAGCCTTGCTCGATGCTTTCAGAAAACAGGTAAATCATTTTGTGGACATCAAAATTAAAGGAAGCAATGCCATTGAAAACATTTTTATCCACCATGTTCCAACTCCATTTTTGTCGATCCTGATTGACGATTGCATTGAACGCGGAACCGATTACATCAGCGGAGGAGCGAGATACAATACCAATTACATTCAGGGTGTTGGAATGGGAACCATGACCGATTCGCTGACCGCGATCAAAAAACATGTTTTTCAGGATAGAACTTTCATTATGAGCGAATTGATGGAAGCATTGGTATCCGATTTTGAAAATAATCCGCAATTGCATTACCAACTGATATATCAGACGCCCAAATATGGCAACGACGATGATGCGGCTGATGATCAGATTCGCGAAGTTTTCGACATTTATTATTCGGCAGTGAACGGGCATAAAAGTCCGCGAGGCGCCGATTACCGTATCAATCTGCTGCCCACCACCTGCCATGTATATTTTGGAAGTGTGATGCACGCCGGTCCTGATGGCCGTAAAGCGGGAATGCCTGTTTCCGAAGGAATTTCTCCGGTTCAGGGTGCTGACCTTCAGGGACCAACATCAGTCATCAAATCAGCAGCAAAAATTGATCATCTGAAAACGGGCGGAACTTTGCTGAACCAGAAATTCAGTCCGGCATTTTTCAGCGACGATTCAGCCATTCAGAAAGTATCAAGCCTGGTGCGCAGCTATTTCAGGATGGACGGCCATCACATCCAGTTCAACGTAATTGATGGAAACACACTTCGCGATGCCCAAAAACATCCGGAGAAATACCGCGACCTGATTGTACGCGTGGCCGGGTACAGCGACTATTTTAACGATTTGGGTGAAGACTTGCAGAATGAGATCATCCACCGGACAGAACATGAAAATTTCTGATATCGGTAAAAGTCAAATCATATTTCTAACTTTATGGCTTCTATTTATTCTGAAAAAACATGTTTCAAACTGAAGTTTATATTCAAAGAAGAAAAATACTTCTCGAAAAAATCGGTTCCGGATTGATCCTTTTTTGGGGAAATGACGAAAGCCCCAAAAATTTCACCGATAACAATTATCATTTCAGGCAGCACAGTTCATTCCTTTACTATTTTGGAATCGATTCTCCGTCACTGGCAGCTGTTATTGACATCGACAATCATCGACAAATTATTTTTGGCGACGATCTTACCATTGATGACATTGTATGGCGCGGTCCTCAACCTACCATTGCCGAACTTGCAGCGGAAAGCGGTATTGAAGAAACTTATCCGATAGTAAAGCTTTATACAATTTTAAAAGAAGCACAGGCATCGCGCAAAACAATCCATTTTTTACCACCTTACCGTCACGAGAATAAAATAAAACTTTTACGTTTCCTGAATATCCGTCCCGATCAAATCAATTTGAATGCCTCTTCAGAACTGGTGAAAGCGGTTATTAGTCAACGCGAAATCAAGTCACCACTCGAAATCGCTGAGATCGAAAAAGCGGTTGACCTTTCGGTGGATATGCACCTGGCAGCCATTTTAACTGCCCGGCCCGGAATGACAGAAGCGCAGGTTGCCGCCAGGGTGCACGAAATTGCCCTGGAACAAGACTGCGATATTGCATTCCCGATTATTGCCACTGTTAACGGGCAAATCCTGCACAATCATTCGCACAAAAACATTCTGAAAGAAGGCGATTTATTTCTGCTCGATGCAGGCGCCGAAACTCAGCAACATTATGCAGGCGACTTATCCAGCACTTTTCCTGTCAGTAAAACTTTCACAAGCATCCAGAAAGAAATTTACGGGGCAACTTTAAAAGCTCACCAGGCTGCAATTGACTGCCTCGCCCCAAATGTAAGGTTTTCGGATGTGCACCTGGCCGCCTGCCGTTCGATTGTAGTCTCGATGAAGGAACTCGGACTGATGAAAGGAGATACGGACGAAGCAGTTGCTGAAGGGGCGCACGCGTTGTTTTTCCCATGCGGAACCGGCCACATGATGGGACTCGATGTTCACGACATGGAAGACCTCGGCGAAGTTTGGGTAGGTTACAACGGCGACCCAAAAAGCACTCAATTCGGACTAAAGTCGCTTCGTCTGGCAAAAGAGTTGTTGCCCGGCCATGTGTTCACCATCGAACCCGGCATTTATTTTATTCCTGAATTGATCGATCTTTGGAAATCGGAAAACAAATTTGGAACTTTCCTCAACTGGAATGAAATTGAGAAATTCAGGCATTTTGGAGGCATCCGGAATGAAGAGGACTTTCTTGCCACTGAAAACGGGTTCAGGAAACTGGGCAAAGACAAACCAAAAACAATTCAGGAAATTGAAGTTTTAAGAAACCAGCCAGACAGTTAACGTTGTAAATTCTGACAGATGAAACGAGCCATGAGTAAAACTTTCTCACACACGAGGATGACTGGTTGGCGAGTTCCATATGGCAATTAAAAATCAAATTATAGACATATGAAATTTCAATTCAAATTTTTTAAGGTTATTTGGTTAAAATCAGTGCAAATGTCTGTTAAATATTGTTAATTTTACGGAATACCTTTCTTTAACCTGAGTGTAAATATGTCCAAAAAACATATCGAAAGAAGAGCATTTCTTAAACTGATGAGTATTGGCCTGGGAGCAAGTCTATGCTCATTTCCGAGGTTTGCACAAGCATTTACGCCACCCCTCAATTTCAGCCACCTTGACTTTGCTCTCGGGAAACCTGAATGGATTTTACACGAAGACGGAACTTTTGATATTTATGCAGGAACTATCCGCCTTACAAACTGCAGACCTTCGATAAATGGCCAGAGTATTTTTGCCCGCAATACATTTATGGGCGATTCACCCAAAGGCAAACGCATTATTTATGAAGTAGCAGGTGGATTTGTAATGCTTGATCTCCGGACCCATTCAAATACCATTTCAATTGGCGCTGAATTGAGCGGCATGAAATATGCGCCCATCTGGTTTAATCCGCTGGGCGAAGGAAACTTAACAGGCGCCACCCGCTTTTTCAGGCAAGGACTGGGAACCGGCGGACAAACAGGAATATTCGACATCCGGCGATCGACCAACAGAAATAATCCGGAATACCCTGAAGAACAAGCATGGTCGTTCGATAGCTATCTGATTACCGGATTGATTGCCGACAATGGCGATACAATGTCAATTGGCGCATACGAACAAACTGATTTTATTCAACGCAGTTCTATTTTCAACCGTCCTCGGAGAAAAGGTTTGGTCGACAGCCGATATGGAAACGAGAATGTCTTTTTCGAATCAGGATTTGCAATGGAGAATGTTCCGCTCAAAGATGAATTTATAAAAATGCCCGACCTGTTTATTTACCACGGAAACCAGCCATACGGAACCATGCAGAACCTTGCATGGAGTATTTCGGAAGAAAATCAGGCTCGGCGGGATTCAGATACCAATTATTTCTGGTCGTCTTTCCAGGATTTTCGCACCTCGTTCAGCTACCAATACCTGCTCGGCCAATTAAAAATACTCGACGAAATGAACCCTCCGGTTCCGCTGCAAACCATACACATCGGGCCGGGATATTGTATCACAGGAGATTGGCTTGAGACCAGCGACAATTGGCCAAAAACAATGGAAGATGCTGCGCGACAAATTTTTCAGCGCCGTTACCGGGCAGGAATATACGTGGCTCCATTTGCGGTGCACGAAAAAAGTAAAATTTTCAGGAGTCATCCGAACTGGATATTAAAAGACAACGAAGGCAACACGATTGTGATGGACGAAGATTCTGAAGGTAAACTTTACGCCCTGGACGGAAGCCATGAAGATGTAAAAGATTACATCGGCAAAGTTTTCAGAGATTTCCGCAAAATGGGATTCACCTATTTTGAAATTGATTATTTAGAATGGGGCTTGAAAGATTCGTCAGAAGTCAGGCGGGCAAAAAAAGGCAAATCATCGGTTCAGGTTTTCAGGGCAATAATGGATATAATCAGGGATGAAATTGGCGCCGGAAGTTTTATCACCGCTAACAGGGCGCCATTCTCACCACTGATCGGAATTGTTGATGCAGTGAGGATCGACCGCGACCAAAGCTGGAAATGGGAAAAAGAAACCACCTGGCACATTCTTCAGGAAAGTTACAATACGCAGTACTTTAACAATGTTTTTTGGCAAAACGACCCCGATGTTGTTTTACTTCGCGACTATAAATGCGAGTTCACTGCAGATGAGCAAAAAAGCGTTGCCCTTTGGAACGGATTTATGGGTGGCGCTATCGGAATTTCTGACAATTTTAAAAACATGAAAAGTGACAAATTACAAATCTGGAATTTCCTTGAACCATCCAAACGTCCGCAAGCTGCCATTTTGCCTTACTGGGGAAACAATGTGAGAAATAAAGTCGCTGTGCGCCGCTTAAAAAAAGAAAATGCCTGGACAATTCTGATTCTGAATGATTCCGATGAACCGGTTTCCGAAACCTATTCTATTTATGATTTAATCGGAACAAAAGAAGCCTGGGTATTTTACTGGGAACCCGGATTCAGTCTGGGATTGGGGAAATCTTCGCGAATTGCTACTATTTTAAGCAGCCACGAAACGAAACTTTATTTCATTTCAGAAGAAAAAGAAAATCCGGGATTGAACATGTCCATCGGGGGCCGCCAACTGCGAAATAATTAAATCAGGGCAAATATTTCATTTCAAAGTCAATTTCCTGCATAAAATTGGCTGCTTCGCTGCATTTTCCTAATTTCACGCTTTTAATTTAGCCAGATGATATTTCCCAAACTTACCATTTCAACTCCAATTGAGTTAATTAACCAATTCGCCAAAAACACAATGGTCGAAAACCTCGGCATCCGGTTTACCGCTGTTGGCGAAGGATGGGTGGAGGCCACTATGCCTGTCGATCACCGAACTTCGCGTCCGGGCGGTCTGCTTCATGGTGGAGCCAACCTGGCGCTGGCCGAAACAATTGCAGGACTTGGATCGATGCTGACTGTTGACATCAATGAATTCGATGTGCTCGGAATCCAGGTTAGCGCCAATCACACCGGTAGCGCATCTTCGGGAAGAGTATATGCACGCGCCGAAATCCTGCATCCCGGAAACCAAACCCATGTATGGAATGTTGAAATAAAAAATGAAGCCGGGAAACTGATTTCAACCGGAAGAGTGACCAACATGATTGTAAAACGGAATGGAAAATAACCTGCCTTTGTCATCTGTACTCGATCAACTTCTGAAAAAAAATATCGCTTTTGCCTGTTGGTTCAACCCAATGGAAAACTGCCTTGGATTTGTTGCCGGCAATGCATCTGATGTTAAATTATTCGATCGGTTCGACCAGCTAAACGGCGAAGCCGGATTTGTATTTGCACCTTACCGGATCACCGAAAAATGTCCGGTTATACTCCTGAAACCATTCATTTATCTTGAAGATTTTAAATCATCCGATCAGCTTGATTTCAGTAAAATACTGCCTTTTGGCGCAATAGAAAAAGCAGACGATCATTGCGATGGCTGCACAAAGGAAGAATATATCCGCACCATCGAAGAGACCGTTGCCGCCATTCGCGAAAGCGATCTTTCGAAAGTGATTATTTCCAGAAAAATACCAGTCAAAAGGCCTGCCGGATCGCCGGGCAGCATATTTTTCCAATTACACGATCAAACGCCGAACGCGTTTACATACCTTGTCAATTTACCTGCAGCCGGAATCTGGATGGGAGCTACTCCAGAAGTATTGCTGAAATCGGAAGGACAATTTTTCGAAACAGTTTCGCTCGCCGGAACGCAAGTCAGAAAATATGATTCGGACGATTACTATTGGAATACCAAAGACATTGAAGAACAAGCATTTGTCTCAAGATACATGCTCGAACTGTTTTATTGTTTCGACATTCACAAGTATCGCACCACTGGCCCAGAAACCCTGGAAAGCGGAAAAGTTGCCCACCTTAAAACTTCCTTCTTTTTTCCGGCTGAGAAAATTGAAAAATGTCTGGGTAATTTTGTAGCAGAACTACACCCCACCCCAGCCGTTTGTGGATTGCCCAAAAATCTGGCCGACGAATTTATCAGGAAAAAAGAAAAGCACGACCGTAAATACTATACCGGATATTTGGGTCCGTGGAAACTGAATCAACAGGTCGATCTTTTCGTAAATTTACGCTGTATGGAAATCACTGACGATGAATTCATTCTGTATGCCGGAGGCGGAATCACCTCCAAATCAATTCCGGAGCGTGAGTGGGAAGAAACCAACCAAAAAGCAAATACGTTGCTTTCGGTAATTCAGAACGAACGCCCCCTTCCTCCCGATACTTTCCTATCGGGACAGGCAGTTCCCCCAAGAGGGAAAGCTTAAGACAGAAGCCCCCTTCTAATTCCCCCAAAATGGGGGAAGGTTTGGACATTGCTGAGTAGTAGGTTGTTGCCCTGAAGGGTCTGAATATCAATAACCCGGGGCTAGTGAGGCACGAACGCCACCCCGGGATAATGCAACGATTTTAAAACCGTCCGTGAGAAAAAGCTGAACAAAACTTTAATCGCATCCCGGACGGAATGGAATTTATCATCAGAAAAGAGATTTTAAAAAATGATAACCGACAAAAAACATATTCAGCAACTTGCAGCTTTGCTCCTAAAAAAAGGAATTACCGACATTGTAATTTCTCCAGGATCGCGCAACTCACCGATGATCAACACTTTCGCCGGCATTTCTGAATTTAACTGCCGTAATATTGTGGACGAACGCAGCGCTGCATACTTTGCATTGGGATTGGCACTTGCCAAACAAAAACCAGTGGCAATTGTCTGCACATCGGGAACCGCCTCGCTGAATTATACGCCGGCTGTTGCCGAAGCATTTTACCAAAATATTCCATTGATTGTTCTCACCGCCGACCGCCCCGATTACTGGATCGATCAGGCCGAAAGTCAATGCATTCGTCAGGAAGGGATTTACCG
>CAMDGL010000110.1 GCA_945897845.1 Chitinophaga pinensis
GGTGGCGGAGATCACCGTGGTGGCGGCGACCGTCGTGACAGCCGTGGCGGTGGAGATCGCCGCGATAACCGCGACCGTCGTTAATCAAGCATCCTGTTTTTTGAAATATAAAAAATGCCCGCTGGTCGGGCATTTTTCTTTTATAAAAACCAAAACCCAATATACTAAAATGAAAAACCCAATTCATTATTTATTAGCATTTGCATTTATGATTTCATGCACCCAAAAACCAATCCACTACCCGTCCACTGCAAAAGGGGACATAAAAGAAACCTATTTCGGAACCGTTGTTGAAGATCCTTACCGATGGCTCGAAGACGACAATTCAGCAGAGACAGCAGAATGGGTTAGAACACAAAATGAACTAACGTTTAATTATCTTGAAAAACTGCCTTTCCGCGACCTGATTAAAACTCGTCTCACCGAATTGTGGGATTATCCGAAATACGGCACTCCCGTAAAGGAAGGCGGCAAGTATTTCGTTTACAAAAACAGCGGACTTCAAAACCAGAATGTTTTATATACCACCAACGACATGTCAGTTGAACCGACTGTATTGCTCGATCCGAATACTTTGTCGGATGACGGAACAGCGGCCCTGACAAATGTCACAGTATCCAGCGATGGCAAATACCTGATGTATCAGTTGGCCAAATCAGGTTCCGACTGGAACGAAATTTTCGTTAAAAACATCGAAACCGGGGAGATGCTCCCTGATCACATTCAGTGGGTCAAGTTTTCAGGCATGAGCTGGTACAATGACGGATTCTTTTACAGCGCTTACGACAAACCAGAAGCAGGCAGCGAACTTTCAAAAGCCAATGAATTTCAGAAAGTGTATTATCACAAACTTGGAACGGAACAGTCAGCCGATCAATTGATAGAGAGCGATCAGAACAATCCAAAACTAATGTTTGGCGCTAGTGTGACGGATGACAAGCAGTTTCTTTTAATTTCAAAAAGTAAAGGAACAAGCGGAAATGCCCTTGAAATTAAGGACCTCAGCAAAAATAATTCTGCTTTTGTTAGCCTTATGGATAGCTACGAATACGAATTCAATACGGTTGAAAATGAGGGAGATGATCTTTATGTTTTAACCAATTTCAAAGCCCCCAAATACCGTTTGGTTAAAATAAACACCAATAGCCCTGAAGAAGTAAACTGGACTGATGTTATTCCAGAGAAAAAAGACGTATTGGAATCTGTCGTTATGATTGGTGGAAAATTAGTCGTTAACTACATGACCGATGCGCACAGCAAAACAGAAGTTTATTCGTACGATGGCGTTTTGGATCACGAGGTTCAACTTCCGGGCATCGGCACAGTAGGTGTTTTCTCAGGAAAAAAAGAAGAAAACATTGCCTACTTCAGTTACACGTCCTACAACACTCCCGGCGAAATATACAAATATGATTTCACCACCAAACAAACAACCCTTCATTTCAGGTCGGAAGTAAAATTCAATCCGGATGATTTCGAAGTGAAGCAGGAATTCTTTGCCAGCAAAGATGGCACCATGGTTCCCATGTTTATCGTCAGCAAAAAAGGAATTGAATTAAACGGCAACAATCCCACCCTTCTGTATGGTTATGGTGGCTTTAACATCAGCCGGAAACCTGCCTTCTCTGCATCCAGAATTGAATTCCTCGAAAATGGGGGAATATTTGTTGAAGTGAACCTGCGCGGTGGTGGCGAATACGGTGAAGAGTGGCACAAGGCAGGTACGAAACTTCAAAAACAGAATGTATTCGACGATTTCATCGGGGCCGCCGAATACCTCATCAGCCAGAAATACACTTCAAGCGAGAAACTGGCCATCCAGGGCGGATCGAACGGCGGATTACTGGTGGGTGCAGTTACCAACCAGCGACCCGATTTGTTTAAAGTTGCACTTCCGGCAGTGGGCGTGATGGACATGCTGCGTTTCCATAAGTTCACCATCGGCTGGGCATGGGCAAGCGATTATGGCACCAGTGAGGACAATGCCGAAATGTTTAACTATTTATACACATACTCGCCTTACCAAACCATCAAAAAGGAAACCGCCTATCCGGCAATTCTGGCAACCACCGGCGACCACGACGACCGGGTTGTTCCGGCACACACTTTTAAATACATGGCCCGGATGCAGGAATACAACAAAGGGAATAAGCTCCCGCTTTTGGTTCGTATCGACATCAAAGCAGGCCACGGCGCAGGCAAGCCAACCGCCAAAGTGATTGAAGAACACACCGATGTCTGGTCGTTTGTTTTCTATCATTTGGGAATGAAAATGTAGTTTTAGTGAGCAGGTGACTTGAAGTCACCCGCTCACTATCAACTCTCGAAATATTTTGTATTTTTAAAATCCCGGGAAACAAGCTCCGGGATTTTTTTATGAATTGAATATGAGTATAAACTATCTGGTTATTGAAGGAAATATTGGCGCCGGAAAGACAACTTTGGCGCAGATGATCAGTAAAAAATACCAGGCAAAACTGGTTTTGGAACAATTTACCGACAATCCTTTCCTGCCCAAATTTTACGAAAATCAGGAGCAATATTCTTTTCCGCTCGAAATGGCATTTTTGGCAGAACGGTACAACCAATTAAACCGGGAGCTTAGCCATTTTGACCTGTTCAGCCCTTTTACCATTTCTGATTATTACTTCATGAAATCGCTGATCTTTGCTCAAAACACTTTGCAAGCTGATGAATACAATCTGTACAGGCAGTTCTTTACCATCATCAATGATAAGATGCCAAAGCCGGATTTGTATGTATATCTGCACAAAGAGGCTGATTTGTTGCTGAAAAACATTGCTTTAAGAGGTCGCAGCTACGAAACGAACATATCAAAAGACTACCTTGAAAAGATTGCACAGGGCTACTTTAGCTATTTCAGGCAACAAAATGACATACCGGTACTGATTATTGACACCAATGGAATAGATTTTGTTAACCGTCCAGGAGATTTTGAAAAAATTGACAATGCAATATTTGAAAAGCAATACAGTAAAGGAATAAGCAGAATTCTATTGTGAAAATTCAATCAGTAAATGCCAAATTTTATTATGAGACAAGGAAAAATAATGCTAATTTTGTGACCATTAACCGAAATTACTGAAATTACAAATTTAATATTTACGCACTATGAGAAGAATTAATCTAAAACCACTTGCCATTTTAGCTTTGGCGGCTGTTTTGCTGAGCAGCTGCGCAAGTTTGCAAAAGATGAAAAAGAATGCAAACTTGATTGATTTCAAAACCACGCCAGAAATCCTTGAAACACATGCAGGAAACGTTGATCTTGCGATCGACGGAAAATTCCCGGCAAAGTATTTTAACAAGAAAGCCACTTTGGTAGCGACTCCTGTTTTAAAATACGAAGGCGGCGAAAAAGCATTTGAATCAGTTACCCTTCAGGGCGAAAAAGTAAATGCCAACAACAAAGTGATTTCTTTGTCGAATGGCGGAAGTTTTGCCTACAAAGATGCCGTTCCATATGCTGAAGCAATGCGCTTATCAAACCTCGAGCTGAGAATAACCGCTTCACAAGGTAAAAAAAGCCTTGACTTTGCACCAATTCAATTGGCCAAAGGTGTGATTGCAACACCAACTTTGGTGGTGAATTATCCAACTCCGATTATTGGCGTTACCCGTGAAAAAAACACCACAGGCAAATACGATCCAAACATCGACGAGTTCCAGCGTGTTGTTCCTGATGAATATACCGCAGATATTAAATATCTGATCAACAAGGCTGACATTCGAAAAGAAGAATTGACCAAGGATGAAATTGCTAAACTGAACGAGTACAACAAAGCAATTGCATTGGATCCAAATAAAAAACTGAGAAGTATGGAAGTTTCTTCTTACGCTTCACCAGATGGCGCTTTGGATTTAAATACTAAACTGGCTGAGAAACGTCAGGCTGCTTCTTCAAAATTCTTGACACAGGAATTGAAAAAATCTGAAGTAGAAGCCGAATTCAAAACAAAATTCACTCCTGAAGATTGGGAAGGTTTTAAAGAGCTGATGGCAAAATCAAACATTCAGGACAAAGAATTGATCCTTCGTGTACTTTCAATGTACACCGATCCTGAAGTTCGCGAACGTGAAATTAAAAACCTTTCAGCAGCTTTCACTGGTGTAGCCAGCGAAATTCTGCCACAATTGCGTCGTTCAAAATTCACCACAAGCATCGATCTGATCGGTAAATCTGACGAAGAAATTGCTGCACTGGCCGATTCTGATCCTTCGAAACTGAATCCTGCTGAATTGCTTTATGCTGCTACCTTAACCAAAGACAACAATAAAAAACTGGCCATCTACAATTCAGCCATGAAACAGTATCCAAAAGATTGGAGAGGTTTCAACAACGCCGGAATGGTATTGGTTAAACAACAAAAATATGCCGATGCAAAAGGCCTTTTCGAACAAGCTGAAAAGTTGAAAAACAATGAGCCAATCATTAAAAACAATTTAGGTGTTTGTGCACTGAAAGAAGGCGATCTTGCAAAAGCTGAAGTTTTATTCGGAGCTGCTTCCGGCGCAGGCGATGCTGTAAATAACAATCTTGGAATTTTAAGCATCATCAAAGGCGACTATGCAAAAGCGGTTAAATATTTTGGCGATTCTGACTCTCCAAACACCGGTTTGGCTAAGATTCTTGCCGGCGACAACAACGGCGCATTAAAATCGCTGGAAGGCTGCACATGGGAAGGCTGCTACTGGAAAGAATACTTCAAAGCAGTGGTTGGCGCACGCACAGCCAAAGAAAACCTGATGTACGAAAGCCTTGCCACAGCTATTAAAATGAAACCTGAATTGAAAAAGACTGCTGCTACCGATATGGAGTTTGCAAAATATTTCGAAGAAGCCCGCTTCAAGGAAATTGTAAAATAGTATACAATCAATGTATTTAGAGAAGAGCGATCCGAAAGGGTCGCTCTTTTTTTTGAATATAATTGCAAGTGAAAATGAACACTAATTTTCCGGGCATTTTAAACTGTGAGCTGCGAAGAACTGCCCATGACCGTAAAGGTATTTTCGGTAAATATCTTGAATATTGATCGCATGTTTGTAACTTTATAACACAGCAGGATGGGCAATCGTTGAAAGTTTTCTAAAAAAGGAGGACTAATCAATGAATTCAGACTACAATATTCTGGGTATCGATGTTGGTTCGGTTTCAATTTCGCTGGCTGTTATCGACGGATCAAACCGGATCGTTCATACAGCTTATGCTTTTCATAAAGGTCAAATAGCTGAAAGCCTCACACGGTTACTTCAGAAAATTGATTTATCGCTAATCCGCTCAATCGGCTACACTTCCTCGTCGCCAAAAATATTCAAGCTTGGAAAAATAACAGATTCGAGGGTTGCATATATCACCGCGGCAAAGATGCTGCATCCCGATGTCGGGGCATTGCTTATTATCGGCGCCGAAAAATTCGGATTGGTCACTTTCAATGCAAACGGCGAATACCTGAACTACAAATCGAATACTTCCTGTGCTGCCGGAACCGGCAGCTTCCTCGATCAGCAAACGGAAAGACTGAATATTGAGAACATTCAGAAATTCAGCGAATTGGCTTATGCAAACAATGGCAACTTCCCGATGATCGCTTCGAGGTGCGCCGTGTTTGCAAAAACCGATCTGATTCATGCACAACAGGAAGGTTATTCGATCCAGGAAATTTGCGACGGATTGTGCTATGGCCTTGCAAAGAACATTGCCGATACGGTTTTTACAAACAAGTCGTTTGTATCGGCGATTGCTGCAGGAGGCGTGGCATTGAATAAAGCCGTTGTCAAACACCTTGAAGAACTGGCACATCTTACCATTTTGGTCGATGAATATGCGAATTTGTACGGCGCCATCGGTGCTGCATTAAATTGTAAAGAATCTGACTTTCATTTGTATAAACCCCTTTCATACATACAGGAATTAATTGAAACAGAAAAAAAAGAAACAAAATCCTACTACCCTCCCCTGGAACTGAAATTATCGAACTACCCCGATTTTGATTCATCCGGAAAATATGAATTTCATTCAAGGTATTTTCCGGCAATGGAACCGGTTGAAATCGATTTGTATTTAAATCCTGAAGAAAATACCACACTGACCATTTTTCTCGGAATCGATATTGGTTCAACCAGTACAAAAGCTGTTTTGCTTGGTAAAAACAAAGAGGTAATTGCCGGTTTATATACCCGCACTTCAGGGCAACCAATTCAAGCGGTTCAGGTGATTTTCGAAGCCATCCATGACATTCAGGAAAAACACAAGGTTTATTTTCATGTTATTGGCGCCGGAACAACCGGATCGGGGAGAAAATTCGCCGGGAAAATTCTTGGTGCAGATATTATGCCTGATGAAATTACGGCCCATGCCCGGGCTGCCTATGAATTAGATCCTGAAACAGATACCATCATTGAAATCGGAGGCCAGGATTCGAAATTTACGGTGATGCACAACGGCATGGTAACTTTTTCGGTAATGAACAATGTGTGCGCGGCAGGAACCGGGAGTTTTATCGAGGAACAGGCCAAAAGGCTTGGATGCCCGTTAACAGAATATTCCAGGCGGGCCGAAAATTTCAAAGCCCCGCTTGCCAGCGACCGGTGCACTGTTTTTATGGAACGCGACCTGAACCATTATCTGACGGAAGGATATGCTGTTGATGAGATATTGGCTTCCGTACTTCATTCCATCCGCGACAATTATCTCACAAAAGTGGCGGTGAAAGGGCAGATTGGCAGGAAGATATTTTTTCAGGGAGCAACCGCTAAAAACAAATCGCTGATAGCCGCTTTCGAGCAGAAATTACAAAAGCCGATCATGGTTTCAAAGTACTGTCACTTAACAGGCGCTCTGGGCACAGCACTTGAATTGTACGACAAAAATGCGGACTCCACCAAATTCAGGGGACTTGGCATTTACAAAAATGAAATACCGATACGCTCCGAAACCTGCGAATTGTGCACCAATCATTGCAAACTTAAAGTGGCCGAAATTGAGAATGAAACCGAAGCCTACGGGTTCTTGTGCGGAAGGGATTATCACGTGAAAAAATATGTAAAAAATTCATCGGGTTCTTTTCAATTGATCCCCAAACGAAAACAAATATTCAGATTCAAACCTTCGGCGAATGGAAAGTCGCTTACCATTGGCATTCCGGCAGCACTGCATCTTTATGATAAAATACCTTTCTGGCGGAAATTTTTTGATCTGTTGTCAATCAAAACAATTACCAGTGAAGAATATACAACGGCAGTAAAGGATGGGAAAAACCTTTGCGAGGCGAAATTCTGCGCACCGATCGCGGCCATGCATGGCCATGTGGATTACCTGATTCAGCAGAAAGCTGATTATGTATTTCTGCCTGCATATCTGGAAGAAACCAACGAAACAAAAACGAATAAAATGTATTGCTATTACACGCAGTTTGTGTCGTCGGTAATTTCAGTACAGAAACATTTTGCACCCAAAGAAAAGATTCTGTCGCCTATCCTGAAATCGCTGCAGGGCGACCTTTTTGTTCCGCTCGAAATCTACCGGATGTTAAAATCCATCGGGCTAAAAGAAACAAGCTACATCCTGGTAGCCCTGGCTTACGACAATGCAAAAAAATATTCACAATCGCTGGCGAAGAAATGGCAAGGCCTTTACCACGAGCAAATCAGGAATCAGAAGGACATTCATATCATGTTGCTTGGAAGGCCATATACGGTTTTGTCTCCGGCCATGAACCACCGTATCCCCGATATTATCGAGAAAAACGGCATCAAGACTTTTTTCATGGACATGTTACCATTTAAACCGGATAAGAAGTCCGAAGAATTAATGAAAACCATCAGTTGGAAATACGCTTCCAGAATACTTTTTGCTGCCGAAACCATTGCCAAAACTGAAAATTGTTATCCCGTTTTAATCACCTCGTTTAAATGTACCCCCGATTCGTTTGTAATTGAATATTTTAAAGAAATCATGAATTCTTATGGGAAGCCATATTTAATCCTGCAACTCGACGAGCACGACTCAGCGGTAGGTTACGAAACGCGCATCGAAGCCGGGATAAGGGCTTTCAAAAACCACCGGGAAAGAGAAAGGCTGAGCAATACCAATCTGCCTGAAGTAGAAAATGGAACAAAAGCCTCGCCTGTTTCAGTCAATTCAGGCAATCACAAACACTGGGAAGATTATATTCGCTCCCTCATGGACGATGCATCTGAAACCCTCCGGACTTTTGGCATTGATTTTAATAAGTTCGGCAATTTGATTCAACGCATTAATTTGCCTGAAATGAATTTCACAGGCACACACTTAAACGGTGCAAACGCACTAAAAAACAAGACATTGCTGCTGCCGTCGTGGGATCCGTGCGTTGGCCCGTTGCTTGAAGCAGTGCTCCTGAACTGTGGGGTCGATGTTCGTTTGGTCAGCAGCACAAATGAATCGATTCAGCGGAGTTTGAGCAACAATACCGGTCAATGCATTCCATTAAACATTACCGTTCAAAATGCCATCGAATACATCGAATCCAACAACTTAGACCCATCAAAAACCCTTCTGTGGATGGTGAAATCCAATCTTTCGTGCAATTTAAGCATGTTTCCGAATTACACTAAAAAGCTGCTGAACAATTACGGAAAAGGATTGGAGAATACTTCCGTTTACATTGGCAATGCAATATTCATTGACCTTTCGCTGCAAACAGGAATTAACTCATATCTGGCTTATATGTTCGGCGGTTATATTCGTAAAATTGGTTGCAAGATAAGGCCTTATGAAAAAAACAAAGGCGAAACTGACGCCGTGATGAACAATGCGTTCACCACCTTGTACGATTTTTTCAGAAATGGCAAACCGAAAGAAACTGCACTGGAGCAAATCATTCGTGATTTTGAAGCAATTGACATTGTGTCTTCCTACCGCCCGAAAGTGGCAATTTTTGGCGATTTATATGTCCGCGACAATGATTTAATGAACCAGGAACTGATAAAAACGGTGGAAGCCAATGGCGGTGAGGTGATTACAACACCTTACAGTGAATACATCAAAATGATCGCCAATACGGTTACCGAACGAAGGTTTAAAGAAGGCCGGTACTTTGAGTATGCGAGAACCCGGTTTTTATCTTCGCTGATTCCGCTGGTTGAAGAAAAATTCAATCCTTATTTCTACCGGATAATGGGAAAACCAACGAATGGCGAAAGCATGAAACGTGAAACCTGGCTTGACCAATTTGGCCTGAACCTTTTGCACGCAGGTGAATCGATAGAAAATATCCTTAAAATTCAGGTACTTATGCATCAACATCCCGACATCGCTTTGTTTATTCAAACCAACCCATCCTACTGCTGTCCATCTTTGGTAACCGGCGCGATGTCGTCCCGCATTGAAGAAATAACCGGCGTTCCGGTTGTAACCATCGAATACGACGGCACCAACGGATTAAAAAACGAAGCCATCATTCCATACCTGAAGTACAGAAAACCGAGATACATTTAACCGAATAGAGGAGATAAAAGGACTCTTTTCTCACTACAAAAAGTTCTTGTCCAGATACTCCTGAAATTTGTCTTTGTACTGATCGCTCACCGGAATGTAGGTTTTGCCAAAAATGATGCGGCTACGTTCGATGGTGTCAATCCGGTCGAGGTTGACGATAAACGAGCGGTGCACGCGCATAAATTTAGCTTCCGGTAATTTTTGTTCAAGCGATTTCATCGAATTGAGCGATAGAACTGGCTTGTCTTCTCCTGTTGTATAAACTTTGATGTAATCTTTCAGCCCTTCGATGTATAAAATATCGTTGAAGTTAATGCGCCTGATTTTGTATTCCGACTTCAGGAACAAAAACTGGCTGTTTGCTTCAATCGATGGCAATGCGCTGGCTTCCAGTTCCGATTGTTTCCGTGCTTTCTGTGCCGCCTTCAGGAATTCCTCGTAACTGAATGGCTTCAGTAAATAATCAATGGCATTCAGTTTAAATCCTTCGAGCGCATATTTTTCGTAAGCTGTGGTGAAAATTATTTTCGGTGCATTTTCCAACGTTCGGGCAAACTCAATTCCCGTCAGATCGGGCATTTGAATATCAACAAAAATCAAATCAACCGATTGCGTTGAAAGAAAATCAATGGCATCCAGTGGATTGTCGAATGAAGCATTCAATTCCAGAAATGGTGTTTTCTCAATGTAATCGCTCACCAATCGCAGGGCAAGCGGTTCGTCGTCAATGGCAATGGTTCTCAACTTCATACCTTGAGTTTTTCTTTTTGAATCGAAAGTTCAACCTGGAAAACCGTCTCATCCTGCTTGATGGTTAGTTCGTGTTTATCCGGGAAGAGCAAAGCCAGCCGCTTTCGTACGTTTTCCAAACCAATGCCCGAATGTTGCTTATCACCCGTCTGACTGCTCTTACCCATGCTGTTTTCAGCAATAAAACTGATTTGTTCATTTTCGATTTTCATCCTGATGTTGATGAATGACCGGTCGCGTGAGTTGATCCCATGCTTGAAGGCATTTTCAATAAACGGCACAAAAAGCAGTGGGGGAAAACTGAAGTCAGTAAATTCTTTGGGAAAGTCGATATCCAATTCAACTCTTGGACTTAGCCGTAACTTCATCAGGTCGATGTAGTTGTTCATAAAGTCGATTTCGTGGCTCATTTGTGTTTCACCGTTTTCCGATTCATAAAGCAAATACCGCATCAATTTCGACAATTTCAGCACCGAATCCTGGGCTGTCGGCCCGTCAATGCCAATCAGCGAGTAAATGTTATTCAGGGTATTAAAGAAAAAATGCGGACTCACCTGATTTTTAAGGAAAGCCAGTTCCGAATTCAGTTTTTCTTTTTCCAGTTCCTTCTGCTTTTTCTCGTTCTCTTTCAGTTTTTCCATCACG
>CAMDGL010000111.1 GCA_945897845.1 Chitinophaga pinensis
GTCCGATTCAATTTCATTAAAAATAACTTTTACATTGGACTGAATGGATTTACCGACTTTGGACGGGTTACGAAAAAAATTCCGGTCAATCCAAATGCAACCTTCGGATTGCCGGGTGATTATTTAAAACGTGCTGCCGAAAAAATGCATTATTCATACGGTGCCGGTCTGATCATCGCCATGAATGAAAACTTCGTGATTGCAATGGATTATGGCATGGCAGCCGACAAACAAGACGGAAAATCAGGATTCTATATGGGTTTGAATTATCTGTTTTAGTCAGATCAATATCCCGGATTCTGGGTCATTCGTGGGTTCAAATCCAGTTCATCCTGCGGAATCGGGAATACTTCGTTGATGTTTTTCCTGAATTGTCCGCCTTTACCGGTTCTCCATTTGGCTGCAAAACGGTGAAAATGGGTTTCAGGTTCGCCCCAACGGATAATGTCGTAAAAGCGTTTGTTTTCCATGGCCAGTTCAACCCGGCGTTCGTGCCTGATTGCATTTCGCATTAATTGCTGATCGGTGGTATTCACGTCAGGAAGCAGATTTACGAGGTCTTTATTGGCCTCCCAGTAATTGTAATTCACAAAATCGTATTGCTCGTACTGGTTTTTTACAACCTGGTATTTGTTGATATTCTTAAAGGTTATTTTATCATCGACAGCACTGCTAAGTCGCGCCCTGCGACGAATCTGATTGAGCGAAAAACGTGCTTCATCCAAATCGCCATTTTCACAGGCGGCCTCAGCATGAATTAAAAGCACTTCGGCGTAACGGATTACTTTAAGACTAACCGGGGCATCAGAAGCTTCGAAACCAATCCTTTCCGATGGAGTTAAAAAAACTTTTCTGGTATGCAGGTGCGAAGGACTGTACTGGTTAAACTGGATTTCACCTTCAAAATTATCCCCATCAAACAGGATGGTATGAACCAAACGTGGATCGCCCGGTTCAAACTCATTAAGTAAATCAAGGGTCGGACAATTAAAACCCCAACCTCCGGAATTACGGCTGCGGCAAAAAACAGGAACCACGGTTCCCTCATTCTCGTCGCCCCATCCGGTATTGGTCGAAATATGAGGAACTTCAAAAACCGATTCAATGCCAAAGTCAGTTTTTAAAATTTGAAACACATCGCGGAACTCGGGTTCAAGTCTGTATTCTCCGGAAAGAATCACCTCTTTTGATTCCCTTTGTGCAAGCGCCCATTTCTTCTGAAAAAGGTATGCATTTGCCAAAAAAGTTTGTGCGGTTCCTTTTGTAATTCGTCCCAGATCAGCTTTCGCATAGCCTGATTTTAAAGGGAGATGTTCTTTAGCGAAAATCAAATCATCTTCAATCTGCTTCCAGATCATTGCTTTAGTCGATTTAGGCAAATGATATTCATTGGGCGAAAGGGTTTTGGTTACTAATGGAACCTCGCCAAAGATATTGATCAGGTAAAAATAAAAATGGGCCCGTATAAACCTGACTTCAGAAATAAGCCGGTCTTTGAGCTGCTCATCCATATTTATTTTGGCAATTTGTGTTTCAGTATTGTTAACATGGTAAATAGCTGTAAAACAAATGCTCCACATAGCCCGGCATGATAAATTATCGGAACGGCTGCGGAAATATTCGAGGTCTTTCACAAACGGCCGGTCATTGTCTGATTCACCTCCTTTTTCAGCATCGTCAGACGCAATATCTCCAAACTCGAATTTACTGACTTCAAAATCGTATTGCTGAAAATAATTATAAACTGCAGTCACCGCTTTAATGGCGTCTTCATCGGTTTTATAGAAACTTTCTGTTGTTTGTGTTGCGAGCTGAGGCTTGTCAATAAAGCTTTCGCTGCAGGCGATTCCCAACATCAGGAAAACCAATAGAAGTATATATATTCTTCTGTCCATTTGATATTTAGTTTTAAAACTTAACACTTAATCCGGTCAAAATGGTTCTTGCCTGTGGATATTTTGCAAAGTCGATTCCTGAATTCAAAGGGCTGCCACTCAAATCGGCGAGCTCCGGATCAAGCCCGCTGTATCGTGTGAGAGTGTATAGATTTTGAGCCCCTACATAAATACGGCAAGAGGAAATTGACAATTTTTGACTCAACCTCTTTCCAAGATTATAACCAATCTGCAAATTTTTAATCCTCAGAAATGATCCATCCTCAATGTACCACGACGATGCACGAAGGTTATTATTGGCAGTGCTTGCCGAAATCATGAATTGTGTATTGGAGGTTCCTTCGCCGTGCCAGGCATTTTGCAACATATCGGCCGGCGCATTAAAATACCCGGTATTCTGATGGGTATAGTATTTGAAAACATTGAATATATCATTGCCCTGAACTCCCTGAAGAAAAATGCTGATATCGAACTGGTGGTAATCAGCAGTAAAGGTTAAGCCATAAGTAAAATCAGGATGTGGGGAGCCGATAAACCCACGGTCTTCGCCGGTCACTTTGCCGTCGCCATTCAAATCTTTAAATCTGAAATCGCCAGGTCTGGTTAAAATATCCTGATAGTATTCACCTTCGGAAGAAAGGGCATTGGCTGCATCAACTTCCGTTTGATTCTGAAAAACACCTTCGACAATATAACCGAAGAATTCTCCGATGGGATGCCCAACCATTGTTTTTGTGGTATAACCAAGGCGCTGTTCACCACCCATGATTGGCTCACCGCCACCCAATGAAACAATTCTGTTGTGATAGGTGGAAACATTCACATTTACACTGTAGTTTAGCTCCTCCCACTTATTACGGTAAGTGGCGTTTAGCTCAAAACCCTTATTTTGAACATCGCCGGCATTGGTCCAGGGCGAACCCGGCAAACCGGTCGATAAAGGAACTGGCAGACGTAAAAGCATGTTCTTTGTTTTTTTGTTGTATAAGTCTATGCTTCCGGAGAGTTTGTTCTTGTAAAAAGTAAAATCGAAGCCCAGATTGGTCGATTCAGTAGTTTCCCATGTTAAACCCGGATTGCCGATGTTGATTGGGGCATATCCCTGTACAAGTGTTTTGCCAAATAAATATCTTCTGGAATTTCCACCTGCGATCAAAGTCCTGAAAGCATTGTCGGATATATTCTGATTCCCGACCTGACCCCAGCCCAACCTTATTTTCAGATCGTCCACATTTCGCGACATACTGCTTTCAGTAAAAAATTTCTCGCTGGAAATGCGCCAACCCACTGAAAGTGACGGAAAGTATCCCCATTTTTCGCCTCCTGTAAATTTGGAAGAACCATCGGCCCTTGCTGACGCAGTGACCAAATATTTTGAGCGGAAGGCATAATTGACGCGGCCAAGGTATGAAATCAGGGCATAATCGGAAATATCGCCCTGAACATTCGGATCTGTAGTTGCAGCGCTTAAATACCTCAGATAGTCATCATTACCGGGCACATTCCGTTTCGAAGCCTGAAGAATATCGAAGTTTCCGGCCTCAGCAGTCATCCCAAGTAAAGCGGTAAAATCGTGGTTGTTATTGAATGTGCGCTTGTAGGTCAGCATATTCTCAAACACCCAGTCCAGGTTTTTTCCTGATTCTTTGACAACCTGATTAACATCGTTTTTCGAATCAGAATCCATCCAGTAACTTGGGAGAAAATTATCGAAGTCGGAACGACGGTAGTCCATTCCATAGGTGGAGCGATACGAAAGGTTTTTGGACAATTCGTACTGAAATGAAATGTTTCCGAAGAAGCGAAGCTGCGTCCATTTGTTCAACGATCTTCCGATCTGTGCTACCGGGTTGAATTTATTACTGTAAATCGACTCGAACCATCTGGAGAACTCACCGTATTTCACACGAATCGGATCATCCAAAAGTCTTTCGCCGCCCGAGGTTATCGGATCGAGAACAATGGACGTAAAAACAATACCCCCGTCAAGATCGTCTTCCTGTATGGTGAGCCTTCTCGCCCGACTGAGATTTGCATTGAAAGCAATTTTAACTTTTGGGGAAAGCTGATACTCGTTGTTAACCCTGAATGTAATCCGGTCGAATTCAGATCCTTTGATGGTACCATCCTGATTCAACGCTGAAATGCTCATCAAATAGCGGTTTACCTCAGATCCGCCGGAAATGGAAAAATGGTGGTTCTGAACAAATGCCTCGCGGGTAATTAGTTTCCACCAGTTGGTACCACCTGTTAATGAATTCAAATCTTTAAAATCTTCAATGTATTTGTAAGCATTGTTGCCCTCAATGTTGAGACCATTCGTTACTGCCAGATTATGGATGGTTGCAAATTGTCTGCTGTCGCCCATTTCCGGATTTTTCCATACTTCGTTGACACCAATGTACGAATCGGCAGTTATGACCGGACTGCCGGGTTTTCCTTTTTTAGTATTGATCAGTATAACCCCGTTTGCGCCACGGTTTCCGTAAATTGCAGTTGCCGATGCATCTTTCAGGATTTCAATATTGTCAATGTCACCCACATTCAGGAAACGGATGTCGTCTGTAGGAATTCCGTCAATCACAAAAAGCGGATTATTGTTGTTTACCGTGCCAATTCCGCGAATCCGGATGGAAGTTCCCCCGCCGGGTGAACCCGATGTAGAAGTAATCAGCACTCCGGCTGCTTTTCCCTGCAAAGCCTGATCGATACCTGCAACCGACATCCGGCGAACCCCATCCACTTCTATTGACGCAATCGCTCCGGTTAGGTCAGATTTGCGCTGATCGCCATAACCAATAACTACCACCTCATCAACATTCAAAATTTCAGGATCAAGGTTAACATTTACTTGAGTTTGTTGCCCGACAAATACCTCCTTTTTTTTCATTCCCACAAATGAAAATACCAAAGTGTCAGCATCCAAGGGAAGTTCAATCTGGTAATAGCCTTTGCGATCGGTAATTGTTCCGGTGAAGGTATTTTTTATTATTACGGTTACTCCCGGAATATTTTCATTTTCGTTGATGGTAACAAATCCTTTAACGGTGCGCGACAAATTGCCTTTCAAATTTTCAGGAACAATTACTTTTTCCTGAGACAAAATGATGTGTCGATCGATTATTTGGTAGGAATACGACGAATTGGCGAACATTCCATCGAGCACTTCGCGTACAGACGCATTTTTTATTTGAATAGATTTTTTAGGAGTAAGGTTGATACTGGATTGTTCGTAAAAAAAGCGAAATCCGCTTTGCCGTTCAATTTCAGCAATGATGCGTTCAATCGGTGTATCTTTGAAATTCAGGGATATAGTTTTTTCCTGCGAAAATAAATTCACAGAAAGAAAAATTAAAAAAATGGATAAAAGAAGCTTTACTTTCATAATACAGGCAGTTTCCACCCAGATAATTCTCCTGTAAATATGTACTTTTTTTTCAGTATTTACTCTACTTTTTTCTGATGATAATTTTGTTCCGGTCGGTGATGTATTCGATTGGTTCAGAAGTCGATCGTTTAATAACTTCAAGAATGGTATAGATATTATCGTCCACTTTAAAATCACCGGTATAGGTTTTTGCTCTCAACGATTGATCCTGAAAAGATATTTCGACATTGTAAATTCGTTCAATCCTTTTTGCAAGCGTTTCAAATTTCTCGTCTTTGAAAACAAATTCACCTTTCATCCAATAAGTGTAGAATTTTGTATCGACCTGTTTTTTCGTAATCTGATTGCTCACTTTGTCAAAGGATAAACTTTCACCTGGGGCAAGCAAATTTTCAATTTCAGGATTTTCGTTTGACCGGACAGTAACTTTTCCGGAAATTAGGGTGGTTTCTATAACTTTATCGTTGGGATAAGCGCTTACATTGAATTTTGTTCCCAAAACGTTGATGTTTACATCTGAAGTCTGGACTATAAAAGGTACTTTGGCATTAGGCGTAATTTCAAAATATGCTTCGCCAGTTAATTCAACGATGCGCAATTTTCGATTAAATTTTTTTGGATAAACCAATTTACTGTTGTTGTTCAGCCAGATACGACTTCCATCGGGCAAAATAACTTCCGATTTATTTCCTTTCGGTACTGAAATGGTGCAAAATTCTTTTGTGGAACTCTCGTTTGAGATGTAATAGGAGGCCAGATATCCAAACGAAAGGATGAAAAAGATAATTGCGGCATACTTAACAAATTGATTAACCCGGAAGGAAATTTGTCGAACCCTGGATTGCGTTTGTGTTACTTCCGCGAACTTAATTCGGTTAATCAATTTGTCGTACGCCGCAATTGCTTGCGCATTGTTTGTTTGATCTTGTTTGTGGTTCCAGAGTTCTTTTAATTGAAAATATACTTGCTTGTTTGTGGTCGATTCATTCAGCCATTCATTCAGCACAATTTCCTCTTCAGTGGAAACTTCACCCTCCAACTTTTTTCCTAATATGCTCCAAATAGTTTCCATTGTATTCTGAAATTCATAGTTAAAGACCTGCGTTTGCGAAAAATCTACCAGTTGATAGTCAGATTATTTTGAATTAATTTTTCCGGGTTTTGTAAACAACTGAAATAGAATGAGATTTTTGTCTTCTGCTGTGAGGTCTTTTAAAATATAACTGAGTTTTTTTACCGCGGTGGCAATGTGATTATCGATGGTGTTCACCGAAATATTCATGATCTCGGCAATTTCCTTGTATTTCATCCCTTCCACTTTGGCCATCTGGAAAACAAGTTTTGTTTTTGGCGAAAGCTGGTTAATGGCCTGTTCAATTTCGTTGCGCACTTCGGCAGTAAAAAAGGCAGTTTCAGGAGTTAGTTCGTCAACCTCAAACCTTACCAAAACATCTTCGAACGAAGCATTTCTTTCCTTCCTGAATTTGCTGAGATAATTAAACGAAGTGTTTTTTGTTGAAATGAAAAGGTAACTGGACAGGTTGGTGATGCTTTTCAGTGTTGATCTTTTTTGCCAGATATTCAGAAACACATCGTTCACGGCCTCTTCTGCAAATTCGGCCGAGTGAAGGATCGAAAAGGCAAATTTATATAGCCGATCGAAATAAGCAAGGTACAATTCCTTGAATGCCTGCTGATCTGAATTCTGGCTTATTTTTTTACAGAGCGACTCTATGTGTTGGGTCTGGTCCAATCCTTAGTTTATGTTAGCACGTTTTTTTTATGTGGTGCACGAAGATAGTATTTCAGATTCCAAGTTCCAAAATGTCAATTTTTAAATAGATACATTGAAACGAATCCCGGTTCAAATTGTTTTGTTTATTTATTTTATCGAAACTTAAAACAAAATCAAATATAACTTGTTTGAAACGTAAAAAAAATATCTCAAAAAATGACTCACTATTCTATCAAAGACCTTGAATATTTGTCGGGAATTAAAGCCCATACCATACGCATTTGGGAAAAACGTTATCAACTGCTCGATCCGAACCGTTCTGAAACAAACATAAGATTTTATACCGACGAAGATGTCAGGAGAATACTGAATGTTGCCATGCTGATTAAAAACGGATATAAAATTTCGAATGTTGCTGCATTCAATGATGTAAAACTTCAGGCAGAAGTACTCCGGCAGAACAAAAATTTACAAGATCCTGAAAAGAACATTGATCAACTGCTGTTTCATACTGTCAACCTTGATACCTTTGGATTTGAGCAACTTCTGAAGAAAATAATTCAGGAAAACGGGTTCTCAAAAACCATTCAAAATGTAATCTTTCCGTTTTTTGAAAGAATTGGTTTGTTGTGGCAGGCAGGTTCCATTTTTGTTGCACACGAACATTTTGTTTCCAACCTGATCAGAAACCACCTGATTATTGAAGCAGCAAAATTCGACAATCATCTTTCAGAAAAGAAAGTATTGTTTTTTCTGCGTGAAGAAGAATTGCATGAACTCGGATTGTTGTATTTTAATTTTCTGGCTGCCGAAAACGGATTAAGGTGCATTTATTTAGGGCAAAGTTTGCCATTCAGCGATTTGGCCAATCTTTTGAGGAACACTGAATTCAATTTTGTATGTACAACCTTTATTCATGCCATCGAAAAACCAGCTTTGGAAAATTACCTCAGCAATTTGTCGATGATTTTCAATAAAAACAAAATTCTGGTTGCCGGCCGTCAAATTGGCATTCATAAACCCAAACTACCATCAAATGTAGCTGTAATTAAAAACAACAACGATTTTGTCAGGAGGATTTCAGCTTAAGTTTACACTATAATAAATGGCAAAGAAATGCAACACACTTCCGGCCAAAACAAATAAATGCCATATTCCGTGACTGTAAGGAAGTTTTCGCCACATATAAAAAATAACCCCTACCGAATAAGCAATTCCTCCCAGAATAAGAAATGTCAGGCTGATTGATGGCAAACTCAAATAAACCTGTTTCCCTGCTATTACGAACATCCAGCCCATCAGTAGATAAACTGCCACCATCAATTTTCTGAACCGGTGAAGATAAATGGAACGGATTACCGCCCCGATAATGGCAAGCCCCCAAATAATTCCAAACAATGTCCAACCCCAGATACCGCGGATACTTGTCAGCAAAATAGGTGTGTAAGTTCCGGCAATGAGCAGAAAAATTGAAACATGGTCGAAACGGGCAAACAGGTTTTTTATGCGCGGACTTGAAAAACTGTGGTATAATGTTGAAGATAAATACAGCAAAATAAGTGTGCTTCCGTAAATGGAAAAACTTACCAGATGCAATGCATCACCGTGGTTGCCGGCCGTAATGATAAGCACTACCAACGCAATAACACTGAGCAACGCACCTATTCCATGTGTAATGCTGTTTACAATTTCTTCTCCTGAAGTAAGATCGCGGTATATTTTTGAGGACTGGTCGTTCATTGTCAAATCGTCTTCTTATCAATCAGATAGGAGTTTCTTTCAGAGGAATTACGGGAATTAAGTTCGGCAAGAAATCCGGCCAAAAACAATTGTGTTCCTATAATCATGGCTACCAGTGAAAGGTAAAAATATGGACTTTCGGTAATTCGGGGCGCCAGTTGATTGTTAAGCGAAAGATATAGTTTTTGAGCCCCTACCCAAACAGCTGCAGCTAAACCCAACAAAAAAGTGAACGTGCCGAACACCCCGAAGAAATGCATTGGACGTTTGCTAAACTTTGAAATAAAAATTACTGAGAGTAAATCGAGTGGTCCGCGAATGAAACGTTCCATTCCGAATTTGGTAATTCCGAATTTTCGTTCCTGATGCTGAACCACTTTTTCTCCAATTCGCTTGAAACCTGCCCATTTGGCCAAAACGGGTATGTAACGATGCATATCGCCATACACTTCAATGCTTTTAACAACTTGCTTCCGGTAAGCTTTTAATCCGCAGTTAAAATCGTGGATTTTAATACCGGTCATCCGCCGGGCCGTCCAGTTATAAAATTTACTCGGGATGTTTTTCGAAAACAGCGGATCGTAGCGTTTTTTCTTCCAACCTGAAACAAGGTCGTATTTTTCTTCGGTAATCATGCGGTACAAATCCGGAATTTCCTCCGGACTGTCCTGCAAATCTGCATCCATTGTTATAACCACATTGCCTTCAGCCTGTGCAAATCCACAATACAAACCGGCTGATTTTCCGTAGTTGCGCCTGAATTTGATCCCTTTAATACTTTGATTTTGATGGCTAAGTTGCTCGATCAGTTCCCATGAACCATCGGTACTGCCATCGTCAATCAGTATAACTTCATAAGTGAATTGATTGGCTAACATCACTTTATCAATCCATTCTGTCAATTCAGGGAGTGAATCTACTTCATTAAAAAGTGGTACAACTACGGAAATATCCATTGGCTCTATTCTTCAGTTTTTACTTCTTCCATTGCATCTTCAAAAGCGTCTTCGTTGGGCTGCTTTTTAATAAAGATTGCACTGACCAAAGATATGATAGTTCCGATTAATACAGAACTCAATAATCCCATGATAGCCATCCATCCCGGAGTCATCATTTTTGCCGACATCTCCATCGTTTTCTCAATCATTTCTTCGCTCATTCCGTTTTTCAGGTAGGCCTCTTCCTGGGCAATTCTGATTTGGTCGAGCAAACTTGGATCGATCTTGAAAATTATCAGGCTATACAATGTGGCGATTATTCCGCTGAAAAACATGACTGCCACACCAATACCCACTGCCTGCCCATAAGATATGGATCCGTTCAGTTCGTTGTTTCTGTAATAGAACTGAGCCAAAACAATGCAGACAGCATACAATATAAAAGGTATAAACGCCAGCGTTTTATTTTGCGATTGTCCTAAAACATATATCACAACCGAATAAAGCGTTAAAAAGATACCGACATAAAGGCCGTAAATCATTGCTGATTTCCAAAAAGTTGATTTTTGTTCCATAGTAGTTTTTTTGATTAGTGATTAAACAAATATATCTGATTTTATTGATTGTGCCGTTATTCGCGCTCACTTTATGGTCCTAAAAATAAAGTTTATCTTTTTTTTAGTCAATAGTTGATTGATCGCTAAATGGTTAGTTTCTTCCTGCTAAAAATAATTACATGTGTGCTCTGATTTCATTTGCGGGGGTAACTTTTTTTTCTACTTTTGTCGCCGGGTAAGTCCTGTACGACTAGCTCCCGTTGAATTCCCCCAGGGTCGGAAGGCAGCAAGGGTAAATGGTTGAGCGGTGCGATGCAGGTAGCTTACCCACTTTTTTTTGCCGAATTAGCTCAGTTGGCCAGAGCACGTGATTTGTAATCTCGGGGTCCACAGTTCGAATCTGTGATTCGGCTCAAAAAAATTGATGATTGATTAATGACAATTGATGATTGAAACCGAAAAGTCGATTTTAAAATCATCAATCGAAAATCATCAATAAAAAATAATGAATGTATTGGGGAGATACCAAAGTGGCCAACTGGGGCAGACTGTAACTCTGCTGGCGTACGCCTTCGTAGGTTCGAATCCTGCTCTCCCCACAACAAAATAGCCTATCCCTAAATCCCTTTCTAAAAGAAAG
>CAMDGL010000112.1 GCA_945897845.1 Chitinophaga pinensis
GGAGCAATCATTTTTTGCCCTTTGGCAACCATCACAATGCGAATGGTTCCGATGCTTACGTCGGTTATGCGGGCAAGAAAAATAAGTAAAGGAAGAATTACGTAGGTAAATGTATCACCATCGAACAATAATTTGAGTTCATTCATAGTGAGTTGTGTAAAATGATGATTAATATTCCAGCTATAAAACAGTTGAGTTGCTAAAAGTATTGCCTTGGTTGATATTCTTCATTAAATAACATATTGTTTGAATTTTAAGTGTTTGATTTTTAACCGAAGCTTAAAAGTACTTATTTTTAGAATTCGGAAGTGAAATGAAACTTGATCTCCTTAAACTCATTTTGAGCCATGTCGAGGATAAACTGCGAATCGGCCATAAATACATCGCGGCCACGTTTATCTGTCGCCATTTTCTGGTGCTTGCGGTTCTTGAATTCAATCAGTGCTTTTGGGTTGTCGCTCTGAATCCAGCAGGCTTTGTACATTGAAAGTGGCTCGAACCGGCATTTGGCATTGTACTCGTGTTCCAACCGGTACTGAATTACTTCGAACTGAAGCTGGCCGACCGTTCCGATAATTTTCCGACCATTGAACTGACTGGTAAACAGCTGTGCCACACCTTCGTCCATCAGTTGATCGACTCCTTTGTTGAGCTGCTTGGTTTTCATCGGGTCGGCGTTCTCAACGAATTTAAACAATTCAGGAGAAAAACTTGGCAAACCTTTGAAATGGATGTCCTCGCCTTCGCTGATGGTGTCGCCGATAATGAAAGATCCGTTATCGGGAAAACCAACAATATCGCCGGGAAAAGCTTCTTCGATGATTTCTTTTTGCGAAGCCATAAATGCAGTCGGGCTCGAAATACGGAAGGTTTTTCCGGTGCGAACCTGTTTATACATACTGTTCCGCTCAAACTTTCCGGAGCAAACTTTGACGAAAGCAATACGGCTGCGGTGATTTGGGTCGATGTTGGCGTGAATTTTAAACACGAATCCGCTGAATTTATCGTCTTCCGGATTAACCAAACGTTCTTCGGTTTGCACCGGACGCGGCCACGGAGCAATTTTCACAAATGCATCCAATAATTCCTGAACGCCAAAGTTATACAACGCGCTTCCAAAAAATACGGGAGCCAGATGTCCCGCAAGGTATTCGTCATGATCGAACGGAGGATAAACGCCGTAAACCAGTTCGAGATCGTCACGCAGTTTTTGGGCATCGCCAAAGATGTGTTTTTCGAGATCCGGACTGTTAATATCTGAAAAGGAAATACCTTTTTCAATGTCCTGAATGGAAGCCTTGAAAAGGTTCAGACTTTTGTTGTATATGTTGTAAACGCCTTTGAATTCGGGGCCATTGTTGATAGGCCAGCTTAAAGGATTGATGCTGATTTGCAGTTGCCGTTCAATATCGTCGAGTAATTCGAAGGTGTCCTGAGTTGGGCGATCGAGTTTGTTGATAAAAACAATGACCGGAGTTTTGCGCATCCGGCAAACATTCATCAGCTTTTCCGTTTGCGGTTCAACGCCTTTTGCCGCGTCGATCACAATAATTACGCTGTCAACGGCTGTCAGCGTGCGGAAAGTATCTTCCTGAAAGTCCTGGTGACCGGGAGTATCCAGAATATTCACCTTGTAGCCGTCGTATTCGAAGCCCATTACCGAAGTAGCCACCGAAATACCGCGCTGACGTTCGATTTCCATGAAGTCGGAAGTGGCTCCTTTCTTGATTTTATTGCTTTTAACGGCGCCGGCAACGTGAATGGCGCCCCCGAAAAGCAGCAGCTTTTCTGTCAGGGTTGTTTTTCCTGCATCGGGGTGACTCACAATGGCAAAGGTTCTTCTTCTGCGTATTTCTTTCTGATTACTCATTACTCCAATTTTTTGAAGCTGCAAAAGTAGAATATTATCTGACACGAATTGAAGGACAGAGGGATTGATTGAGTGAATGATTGAAATGGGGCAGTGGTGGTTATTGGAGCCAGTGATTGTAATTGTTGTAATTGTTGTCTGTGGTTGTCATTGAATTGGCACTATTCTTCGTTCAAATCATTTTTATTCCAACGATCGTCCCAGGTTTCTGGGTCAAGGTAATCGCAGAATATTGCAATTATTTTAATTGTGTTTGTTTCTGAAAATGGTTTGTAATGAATGGTATATGGGAATTTGATCAGGGGTAAACATCGGACGTCATTGTATCGCACCTGAAACCCAAAAGCATTTGATTTTATTTTTGATATTTGAATTTTAACAGTTTTAAAGAAACGAGTTCCCAAACCTTTTTACCTGGAGTTATAGAAATCAATTGCCTGTTGTAAATCAGCGTAAACTTCCGGGGCATAAATGATTTTTAGGCGCACGGTCAGAGTTTTATTTTTCGTTCAATATCTTCCCAACTCAAACAACTTTCCGGATCCTCTTCCATTCGCTGAATGCGGTTACGGACTATTTCCTTTTGTTCTTCGGAAATGGCGATGTCATCTGATGCTTGAATTTTTTGAACGAACGAGATGCTATTCATCATCTCAATGAAAATATTCTCTTTATTATCAGGTATAGTTACCGTAAAATTCTTCATCTCATTGTCTTTTTATTTTTGTAAAAATAGTTAATTTTTTCTGACGATAAGTATTCAGCTTCTTGTTGGATCATTTCATTTTCTGCAACCTTTCCGAAGCTTTGATGGCTTTTGAAATGGTTTCCCAGTATTTTCGGTGGAACTCCCGACCTTCTTCTGAAATGATCTCGAGGTATGATTTTGGAGTGTCGTCAGGAGCAAATTTTAGCTTTTTGCCTTCCTTGTAAAGTGCGGGAACTTCGGGATGAAACTGAACGGCAAACACATTTGGGTAAAGGCGGTGCTGAATGCCTTCAATGACTTGTCCGTCCACGGATGTTGCCGTAACAATCAAGTCTTTGCCGAGTTCTTCAATCGACTGGTGATGGCTACTCAAAACCAGCGGAACCACCTTTTTATCGGCTTTTACCTTTTTCAGGAAAAACGGGTGAGCGGTGTATTGAATTGGATGGAAATTAATTCCCATCAACAGCGTGTCTTTGCTGATTTCCTGCCAGTAATTGCGGTGCAACTGGTCTTTTTTTAGTTTCAGCGTTTCTTCGGCATTCGACTTTTTATAGGTTTGAGCCGGAATATCCTGAGTCAAAGTTCCGCCGGAAGCAACATTCATGCTTTGTAAACCAAGGCAGAATCCGGTTACGAAATAGTATGGTTTTTCTTTCAGAAACGGAATAAATGCTTCATTTTGCTTACCTCCCAAAAGATGAAACAGGAAACTCACTTCAAACAAATGACGGTTTGGATCGGTAACTTCTGAGTACAGATTTTTCTGTTTGTAAATTTCGGGCTGAATATCGGGGCCGCCAAAAAAGAAAATACCCACAGAATGATCAAACAGTTGCTTGAATGCAATTGTCCATGCATTTTGCTGATATATTTTAGCTGTATTTTCTTCTGAAATCAACTTCTGAAGGTGAAATCTGCCCATTTCAGGCTTCTTTATCAGTGCAATTGATTTACTGTAATCATAGCTTTCGGCCTCAGAATACACGCCAACAAATTCGGCATCCGAAATCTGAAGCAGGTTGTTATTCAGCATGAAATTAATGGTTTCGATGTTTTGCACAGTTGGATGAGCCAGCAGCACGTATGTTTTATTTTGCTTTAACTCAGTTTCCAGAAAATTCTGGGCAAAACCCACATTGAGTGAAATTGCTAAAACCAGCGTAATAACTAATCTTCCGAAGTTTTTCATAGAAAGGAAATTTACTAAAAGTTATAATTTTAATGTGAATTTACCGTTTTTCAACCGAACAGCGAAAAGAGTCGTGATGTTTGTTTTATTTGCTATTTTTAGAACCTCGAATTTCAGATCAAAAAAAACCGATTATGTCATTTAAACTGTTTATTGCAAGCACCTTCGGGTTGATTAAGTCAACCGCAAAAATAGAGGCTGATTATGAATCATTGCTGGCTGACTACCAAAATTTTTGCGAGTTTGAGAAGTCAACCGGGCACAAAAAATATCACGAGCTCGAAGTTTTGGTTACTTCGCCTACTTTTAAACAGGAGAAAAAGGAACTTCAGCACCTGACACTAAAGGGAAGCAAAGAAGAAGCGCAACTGACGGAACTTAAAAAGCTCGGAAGAAACCGTCGCCTTCAGAAATTTTATACCACCCTGAAATCGGATGAATTAAAACGATTTGATAAAATTTTAAATTCAGAATTAAAAGCAAAATACAAAGAGTTGAAATCAGCAGTTGACAAGCATTCGCTGGCTGCCCTGAAGAAAAAGGATAAGAATTCGGAAGAATATGCCTTATACACTGAATTTCATAAAATTAACGACTCGGAAGAGATCACCTTCTTCAAAAAATTCAGAAAATCATCGGCCTATGTTAATTATGAATTGATGATCGATTCACCTGAACGGAAACGTTTTGAAGAACTTCAGAAAATTACCGGATCTGCAGATTTTAAGGCAAGAGTTGCTTACCTTGAAGACAAGCAAAAATGGGAAAAGACGGAAGATGCTGCAAAAGAGAAACGATTTGCCGAATTACAGAAATCGCCACAGGTAGTTAATTTTCTGAAATACAAGAATTCCAACGCTTTTGATTTTTTCAAAAAATGGAAGTTGGTTTTTGAAGATCGTTTTGAAACAGGCAAGCTTGACAATCAAAAATGGATAACCAAATCGCATTGGGCAAGTCAGTCATTGGGGCAGAATTTTTCGCAGATAGGCGATTTACATGCTTATACCGATGGCAAAAATATTTCGGTTGATGGAAAATCGCTGAAAATTGAAGTACGCAAAGAAAAGGCAACAGGGATGCAATGGCGGATTCCGTTCGGATTTGTTGAACAGGAATTTGATTATACATCAGGAATTATTTCGACTGCAGGAGCAGAATGGTGGAAGCACGGAATTTTGGAGGCCAAAGTGAAATATGCCCCTTCGCAGAATTTGGTGGATGCCATTTATTTGTTGGGCGAGGAAACTTCGCCGCAGATAAATCTGGTGGAGATGGGTGCGAAAAACAGACTGGGATTGCTTTCAAAATCATCAGATGGAATTCAGGCAGATTGTGAAAGTATTTCAGGATTGAAATCGGGTGAATTCTATATTTTCAGGCTTGAATGGTCGGCTCACTCAATGGTTTGGACCATCAACGGTCGCGAAATGTTAAATCTTACCCAAAACATTCCGGCATTTAAAATGCATCTGAACGCCGCTTCAATAGTGGTTGCCGAACCTGTAAGCAATCTGCCCCACCGCTTCGAAATTGGCTGGGTTCGCTTTTATCAACACCATTAAAATATGAACTGGACAGATGAATTTTTAGGTGCAATTACTGTTTGCGACCGCGAAGGTATAGTGGTTTACATGAATGATTTGTCGAAGAAACAGTTTGCCAAAGACGGTGGAGAAAGCCTTGTCGGCAAAAGCCTTGTTGATTGTCATCCTGAACCTGCCAGAAGTTTCCTGATGAGAATGCTTGCTGAACCAAATCCCAATTCATATACCACCGAGAAAAAAGGCATCCGGAAAATGATCCATCAAACGCCCTGGATGGAAGCCGGCGAATTTAAAGGAGTGATTGAAATCTCGTTCGAAGTGCCAATGGAAATGCCGCATCACAAAAGGGATTAAATTACCTTAGAATTTATACCATGAATGCAGAACAAAAAGATATTCGTTGGGAACAACGGTTTTCGAATTTCCAGAAAGCTTTTCAAAAATTCGTTTCAGCAGTAAATATTGTAAAAGAGAATTTGGAAGACGAAAAAATGCAATTAAACGAATCAATCCTCGAAATATTAGAAGAAGGTTTAATTCAACGTTTTGAATATACCCACCAATTGGCCTGGAATGTAATAAAAGACTATTCAGAATATCAGGGAAACAATGAGATTGGTGGATCGCGGGATGCAACACGTGAAGCATTCAAATTGGGTTTGATAACTGATGCTGAAGGTTGGATGGATATGATTAAAAGCAGGAATGATACTTCTCATACTTACAATGAGGCAACAACTCAGGCCATTATAATGAAAATTATCAACCACTATCATCCATTGTTTTTGGAATTTGGAAAAAAAATGAGTTCGCTAAAATCCCGACATCAACAAGGACTATTCGAAAACGAATTATGAGGTTTGGATTAAAAACACAGGTTATTCATGCCATCAACGCAATATTTCAGAATCATCCTGAAGTTGAAAATGTGCTCCTTTACGGTTCAAGAGCCAAAGGGAACTTTAAACCTGCTTCTGATATTGATTTATGCCTGAAGGGTGCCGATTTGGATTTGACTGTTCTAAATAAGATTTCATGGGAGCTCGATGATTTGTTGTTGCCATACACTTTCGATCTTTCGATTTATCACCAATTGGATAGTCTGGATTTGCTTGAACATATTAATCGAATTGGAGTTTTATTTTATTCCAGAGAAGGATAAAAAACGACACTTAATTTGATTTAACTTAACCATATTTAACTTCCGAATATACTTTGCGGATTAAAATTCCACTATTTTTGGTCTATCGATTCCAAAAGCCAATCGCCCATGCATTTAAAATTTTTACTTCTGCTATTTTTATTTTTTTCAACAGTAGTTCCAATATTTTCCCAGGGCATTCGTGGCACAATTTCCAACGAACAAGGCGAGGCTGTTCCGTTTGCCAATATTTATATTCCTGAATTGTCAACCGGAACCACTTCTAATATTGATGGAAAATATGAACTGAAACTTCCGGAGGGAAAATGGGAAATACTTTTTCAATATCTTGGCTACCAAACCCAAACGATGGCGCTGACTATCGGGAAAACTTTTCAGGAAATCAACATCAGGCTGATTACTCAGGATTACCGGATTCCGGAGATAAAAGTGATGGCTTCAGGCGAAGATCCTGCGTATTACATCATGCGCCGGGCAATTGCTTTGGCGCCCTATTATCAGAAACAGGTTTCGAAATATTCGTGCAAAGTGTATCTGAAAGGATCGGGAGTATTCGAAAAAATTCCGATGGCAGCCAAAGTATTGATGAAGAAAGGTGAGGCGAAAGAACTTCAGGAGCCATTTGTAGTTGAGACCGTTAGCAGAATCGATTTTGAATTGCCCGACAATCTGAAACAGCAGGTTCTGGCCATGCGCTCTTCAGGAAAAGACAATAACACTTCGCCAATGGGGATGATTACCAACAACTTGTATGATGCCGATAAATATGGGGTAGTTTCACCGGTTGGGAAGAGTGCGTTGAAGGTCTACAAATTCAGGTTGGACGGTGTTTTTGAAGATCAGGGCAGAACCATCAATAAAATATTGGTTATTCCAAAGACCAAAGGAAACGACGTTTTTTCGGGTTACATTTATATTGCCGACGGATTCTGGAACATTCATTCGGCTGACCTGAGACTGCATATGCCGATGACGGATGTAAAGGTGCATCAGGTTTATGGCGAAGTAAATAAAAATACTTGGATGCCGGTTAGCCTCGATTTTGATATGGATTTCTCCGGAATGGGCTTCAAAATGAAGTTCCGTTATGTAGCTTCCATCAATGAATATAAAACAACTTTAAATCCGGGGCTCGACCATACTTTTCTGGATAAGTTGAAAAATCAGCAACTTCAGGAACAGCAAATGGTGGAGGCTTTTACTGTAGAAGAGAAAAAGGCGGAACAGCTTCTTGAAAAGACGAAAGCACAAAAACGCATCGATGCATTTATGCAGAAACCTGAGCTAAATAACCGCGAAACGGTAAAACTGAACCGGATGATTGAAGCCGAAGCTGAGAGAATCAGTCCGCCGGAGCCACTTGAGATTAAATCTTCATTTCAGGTTAGCCAGAAGCAGGTAAACAACGATTCGGCTTATTGGGCAACCTTAAGACCTATTCCACTTACAGAATCAGAAAAGGTGAGTTTCGTTAAAAAGGATTCCTTTCTGGTGGTTTCGGCCCAGCCTGAATTTCAGGATTCGTTGCGCGATTCGAAACGAAAATTCAAACTCAAACATTTGGTGGTGGGTAAAACCTACGATTATTCGGTTGATTCCATTAAAAAGTACGAACGGTTAAAAATTCCAAGTATGAAAGATCCCACCTTACTTTCTTTCAATTCGGTTGACGGACTGCGGGTTGAACTTCCGTTTAGCTACTTCCGGGCCGACAGTACCGGGCGAATGAAGCGGTTAAGTCCAACGTTTGCCTATGCTTTTGCAAGAAAGAAGCTGGATGTTGAATTTTCGTATCAGCAACGAATCAACGGTTTGAATAATAGTTGGATTTCGGTTTCAGCCGGAACTACCACCACCGATTTTAACAGGATTTCGGGTTTAAATACCATGACCAACGATTTTTATACGCTCTGGCTCGAAGAAAATTACAAACGTTTTTACCGGCGCGATTTTTTGCAACTAATGGTTAGCCGCGACCTTGCCAACGGTCTAAACCTGAATGCCACTGTAGATTACAGCCAAAACAGCCAGTTAGTCAATCATTCAAGTTATTCAATCATTAAATATGCCGACAAGGAAATTAAGCCCAATATTCCTGATAACAATGCACGTGAACCCTGGCAACTTGAAAACCACCAATCGTTTATCGGTCGGTTGGTGTTGGAATACACACCACACCACCGTTACCGAATCAGGAACAATGTAAAAATGTATGCTGAAAGTAAATTTCCGACTTATTCGCTGGTCTATAAAGGTGCCTTTCCCGGAGTTTTTGGAAGCGATACCCGTTTCGATTTGTTGAAAATCGGGATGCGGCAAAGAATAAAATTCGGTATCGACGAACATTTATCTTACAACATCAACGCTGGGTCTTTCCTGAATTCATCCAAATTATATTTTGAGGAGTACCAGCATTTCAATACCCAATCCACTGGATTCATGTTCAGTAGCAGCGAAAATAGTTTCAGGTTGCTGCCTTTTTATGAATATTCTACCGGCAAATCTTTTCTTGAAACTCATGCCAATTGGGAATCACGCCGATTGATTTTAAAACAGTTACCGATCATTAAAAATTTATCTTTTTCTGAGAATTTGTTTGTGAATTTTCTCACCACACCCGAACTTAAAAACTATGCTGAAGTAGGTTACGGGTTAAAACGGGTTTTTTTGTTGCTGAATGTTGATGCTGTCGCGGGTTTCGAAAATGGCAAATTCAGGTCTGCAGGAATAAAAGTGAGTTTGAATCTTCAGTAAAGTGATCAATTTGTTGAATGATTTGTTATATCGAATCAACAAAGTTAAATTTAGCTCAAATACTTAAAGCATGGAGAATAAAAAAACAGCGGTGTTGCTCATTAATTTAGGAACACCGGATGAGCCAAAAGTAAAAGCTGTGCGCCGTTATCTGTCTGAATTTCTGAACGATCGGCGGGTGATTGATATTCCGCTTGTTTTGCAAAAAATTTTGGTAAATTTAATCATCGTTCCTTTTCGCGCACCAAAATCAACCAAACTGTATCAGCGTTTGTGGACAGAAAAAGGCTCGCCGCTACTTTATTTTTCAGAAAGTGTGCACGCTGAATTACAAAAGAAACTGGCATCGAAAGCCGATGTTTACCTTGCCATGCGCTACGGAAACCCATCAATTGGAAAAGCTTTGTCGGCGATTAAAAAAGGCAATTACGACAGTTTGGTTGTTTTACCCCTGTTTCCTCAATATGCATCTTCAACAAATGGAACGGCTATCCAGGCAGTTATCGATGAGGTTCGGAAATGGAATACCATTCCAACAATCAATGCCATCAGCCAATTTTACGATCACCCGGTATTTTTGGATGCCTTCGCTGACCGCATCAAATCGTATCAGCCTGAAAAATTTGATCATGTGATTTTTACCTACCATGGTTTGCCCAACCGTCATCTTGAAAAGAACCATCCTGAAGAATCGATTAAAACCTGCAATTGCGAAAACGTTCTGCCCGAATTTGGGAAGTTCTGCTACAAAGCTGCCTGTTACCAGACAACGCGGGAATTGGTGAAGCGGTTGGATTTGCCCGCAGATAAATATTCTGTTTCGTTTCAGTCGCGCTTGTCAAACAACTGGATGACTCCTTTTACCGATAAAAACCTTATAAGCAGGGCCAAACAGGGAAGTAAAAATATACTGGTTACTGCCCCGTCTTTTGTATCCGACTGTTTGGAAACGACCGTTGAAATCGGTTGGGAATACAAGGAATTGTTCATGGAAAACGGAGGAGAAAATCTACAAATGGTTGAAAGCCTGAATGATTCGCCACAATGGATTAGTGCCATGGAAAAAATTCTGGAGCCGTATCTTTAAACCGACGAGGCGACAAAGCGAAGGTGCGAGTGGGTGAAAATAAGAGAATGCTGTGAAATGGACTTTCCTGTTTCACAGCATTCTCACTTTATAGATACAAGCAATAATAAGCAACCTGTCCGTCGGCTTTTACCTTGAATTTTACATCTTTTTCAACTACAAAAGTTTCGCCTTTGAGGTAAGTTGTCCAAATTGTTTCACCGGGAAGCATTACATCCAATATGCCGCTGGTGACGGTCATGTGTTCGATGGTTCCGGTACCGAATTCGTATTCGCCGGCTTCCATTACGCCAACAGTTGCAATGCCTTCTAAATTTTCGAGTGCAATCGATTTTACGGTTCCGCCAAAATATTCGTTTACTTTTAACATGATCTTTCTTTTTATGGATTAAATTCGGAAGACAAAAATACAAATTAATATCCTTTCCGGTTAAATAAAATATAGCCGATATTGAACATGGCGAACAGTTTGGTCTGGCTTTTATCGTAGTAATTCAACGAAAAGCTGATAGGTCCGAGTCCTGAATTGAACACCAATG
>CAMDGL010000113.1 GCA_945897845.1 Chitinophaga pinensis
TGCACAGCAATTCAACACGTGTTTAACATTTTTTCAGGCAACAAAAATATCCTGAAAATGTGTGAAGAAAAAAAACTGGCCAGTATTAACCGTGCTCCGTTGGCCATGGGTTTGCTTACCGGAAAATTTTCCGCAGACACAAGTTTTCCGAAAGATGATGTCCGTTCAATATTGCACATGTTTAAAGATGATGTCCATATCTTCTTCGATGAAAGTGGCCCAAGCAAGGTTTTACTGGATAAACTTGAAGCCATCAGGGAAATATTAAAAAGTAATGGTCGCACCCTAACACAGGGAGCGCTTGCATGGCTTTGGGCCCGTAGCGAAAATACCATCCCAATCCCGGGATTCAAAACTGTAAAACAGATGGAAGAAAATGCAGGGGCTTTGCAATTCGGGCCGCTAACCAAAGAACAAATGAAGGAGATTGAAAACCTATTGCAAAGGACGTCCAAATAATTCAATTCTCTAACGATTTAAAAATAAGTTGCGGACCATGACATTTTAATAAATGGAGGAAGAGAAAATGCAAACAAGCAAATTGAAAAATTTTCAGAAAAGACATGCCCTCACTTCGAGTGAGGGCATGTCTTAGTCATTTCATTATAAACAATAAAAACCAAAAAATCATGAAAAAATCAGATTTAACAGGAACCTGGAAAATGAGTTCTTTCAACTACACCCTGCCCGATGGAAACCCTGATGAAAGCGTGAAAATTAAAAACGCCGTGAGGATTTACAACGACACCCATTTTTCTGTTTTCTACGAATACGAAAACGGAAAAACGGAAACCTGCATTACCAGCTACCAACTCGATAGCGAGAAATTAACCCTTAAAATTCTGCACCACACCGAACCCGGAATGGCGGACAACGAATTTACGGCTATTACCAAAGTATCGGACAATAAAATGACGCACGAAATGAATATGGATGGATACCAGATTAGCGAAGTTTACGAACGAATTGGATAATAGATAAAATCAAAAAAATCATGAAAACAGCTTGCAAAAACGAAGAGAATTTATTCAGAAAACGATGGCCACCGGTTTTCTTTCCTGTTTTGGCATAAATTTTCTGTTTTCAAATAACGGGAATAGTAACCTGCCTGATATAACTAAAGTTGAAAAACATAAATTCCAAAATGATTCGGGAATGACCTACCAGGCAATTTTCAATTTTGCTTATAAAAGCTGGTTTATTCCATTTCTGAAAACATTATCGGAAGAAATTGGAAATGTAGAATTTATAGAACTTCTAAAAAAAGCGGCAGAAAAAAGAGCAGAAAACATCGCCAAATATTGGCTTAATCAAGTTTCTTCAGACGATTTTAAGGGATTTAAGGAGTACATATATACATCGCTCGAAAACAATTTTATGCAACAAATTGGCACCTTTGAAATATCGGAGGAATCTGAAAATGCTATCCATCTGAAATGTACAGAGTGTTTATGGGCCAAGACTTTCAGGGAAGAAAAAGCTTCTGAAATTGGTTATGCCTGCACTTGTCATCAAGATTTTGCAATGGCAGAGTCATTTAATCCAAAAATTAAACTTGAGCATCAAACCAAGTCATTAATGGAAGGAGGTGAGGCTTGTAATCTAAAATGGGTTTATCAAGCATAAAACATCAGTATTAGAAATATTGGATCATCACATTAAATACTATCAAATGAAAGCAACGCTAATCATATTTATCCTATTTCTTTCGTCCTCAATACAGTTAAATGCTCAACAAACCAACCAACCCAAATATGGTAAAAGTCAGGAAACCTGGAATAAGATGCTAAAAGAAGATTGGTTTAATTTGAAGCCGAATAAACTTCTTGCTGAAGTTATTGATGGAATTACACCGGGAGAAGCTTTGGATGTGGCAACCGGCGAAGGCAGAAACGCTATTTTTCTGGCACAAAAAGGCTGGAAAGTAACCGGTTTCGATATTGCCAACGAAGCGCTCGATTCCATTCAAAAAAGGGCAAAACAGCAAAACTTGAAAATTAAAACTGTCCATGCCTCGCGCGAAGATTTCGATTTCGTTACCAACAAATGGGATTTGGTAGTACTTAGTTATGTCGATATTATCTGTAACGGCTGTATCGCCAACGATGATTTTATTCCCACCATTGCCAAATCGGTTAAAAAAGATGGCCTTGTAGTTTACGAAATGGGGCATCGCGATTTTTATCTCGAAAACTGGGAAAATCCTGCAAAATGGGGATGCACCGAAGAGCAGTTAAAAAAAAGCTTTGAACGAGAAGGTTTTAATGTATTGAAATGTGAATCGGCTACGGAAGTGGGCGATTGGGGAGGCGGCAAACCTTTGAAACGATTGAAGTTTGTTGCAAGAAAGCTTTAAAATAGAATTTGTCAATGATTAATCATCATAAAATCAAAAAGTCATGAACTTTTAAAATCATTCAAAATGAAAAAAAATACATTAACACTGTTAATTGTTGCAATTATGACCTTGACATCATTTGCACAGGAAGACAAATACCTTTGGCTTGAAGAAGTTGAAAATCCAAAAGCCCTCGATTGGGTTGAACAATGGAACGAAAAATCGCTGGCCGTTCTGAAAAGTCATAAAAACCACCAGGCCATTTACGATAAAAATCTGGAGATTTACAACTCCGATGAACGCATTGCCAACCCTGCAATTCGTGGAGAGTTTATTTTCAATTTCTGGCAGGATCTAAACAATCCGCGCGGAATTTGGCGACGTACTTCTGTAAAAAGTTACATCAGCGGAAATCCTGAATGGGAAACGCTCCTCGACATCGATAAACTTGCTGAACAAGATACCGTGAAATGGGTTTTTAAAGGCGCTGCCGGGCTTTACCCCGACTATAAAAGATTCCTTATCAGTCTGTCGAAAGGCGGAGGTGATGCTGTTGTTGTTAAAGAGTTTAATACTAATTCGAAATTGTTTGTCGAAAACGGTTTTTACCTGCCCGAAGCCAAAGGCGGAGCAAGTTGGATAGACGAAAACACGCTGATGGTTTCAACCGATTTTGGCGATGGAATGACAACTTCTGGTTATCCGAAACAGGTTAAAATATGGAAACGCGGAACTGTACTCAAAGATGCCAAACTGGTTTTTGAAGGGAGTGAAACCGATGTGAGAACTTGGGGAATGAGCGAGATTAAAGAGAAAAAAACTTACCGGATTATCGATCAAAGAACATCATTTTACTCAGGCAGTTACTATATGATTGAAAATGACAAACTGATAAAAGCTGATCTTCCGGAAGACATCCAGTTATCGGGTATTTTTAACGATTTGGTAATTCTTCAATTAAAATCGGACTGGAAAACCGGTGAAAAAAATTTAAAACAAGGTTCGGTAATCAGCATTGGTTATAATGATTTAATCGCGGGCAAAAAGAATTTCGAATTAATTGTTGAACCCGATGAACGCTCAAGTGTAACCGATATTTCAACCACAAAAAATGTTGTGCTTGTTAATATGCTGAACAACGTAAAAAGCGAATTGTACAAATTTACCTGGAACAAAGGCTGGAAAAAGGAGAAAATAAATGCTCCCGAATTTGGAAATATTACGATGAGCTCAACCGATGAAAACAGCGACAAATTCTTTTTCTATTTTACCAATTTTCTCGAACCTTCAACCCTTCATTTTGGAGATGCAGCAACCGGGCAGATAAAAAAAGTAAAATCGCTTCCATCTTTCTTTCCTACTGAAAATTATCAGGTTCAGCAATTTGACGCAGTTTCGAAGGATGGTACAAAAATTCCATATTTCGTGGTAAGCTCGAAAGAGATAAAATACACCGGCAACAATCCCACCCTTTTGTATGCTTACGGCGGCTTCGAAGTTCCGATGTTGCCCACCTACAATTCCGTTAACGGAACCGCCTGGCTCGAAAATGGCGGAGTGTATGTTTTGGCCAACATCCGTGGAGGTGGCGAGTTTGGCCCAAAATGGCACCAGGCCGGACTAAAAGAAAACCGTCAGCGGGTGTATGACGATTTTCATGCCGTGGCTGAAAGTTTGACTGAAAAGAAAATTACCGCACCCGAAAAACTGGGGATTTTTGGCGGTAGTAACGGTGGTTTGCTGGTTGGCGTCGCTTATACGCAACGTCCTGATTTATATGGTGCTGTGGTTTGCGCTGTTCCGCTACTCGATATGAAACGCTACAACAAGCTGCTTGCAGGCGCCAGTTGGATGGCCGAATTCGGAAACCCCGATATTCCCGAAGAATGGGAATACATCAGTAAATATTCGCCTTACCAGAATGTAAAACCGGGCATGAAATACCCCGAAGTTTTCTTTACCACATCAACCAGAGACGACCGTGTTCACCCGGGACATGCACGAAAAATGGTGGCAAAAATGGATGAGCTTGGTTACAAGGTTTATTATTTCGAAAATACAGAAGGAGGACATGCCGGCGCTTCTACGAACGAACAACGGGCACAAATATATGCTTTGATTTATGCCTATCTGCAAATGAAACTGATGGAATGAAAAATTGGTAAATTGTTTAACTAAAAAATGGTTTTCAATTTTTAATACATGCAGGAATGCAAAATCAAAATCACCACCGCATCCACAAAACTTCCACCGGGTGCAGTACTTTTCGACCGGTTCCATCCTTGATATGGTGGCGGCAGGAAGTTTCGGGAGCAACAATAATTTCTTCGGAAATTGATTTTCGAACTGTCGGGAATAGTACAAAAGTAATTTGGATACAAGCAAGGATTCCATCCTTTTAAAAAGGGATGGAAACCATACTCCAATTGAGCTATTAAAAAAAAAAGCCATGAACAAATGTTATAAAAGCGGTCATGTTTGGTTTCTGTCATTGTTGTTAGTCATTGCCTTTCTCCTTTCAATTAACCCAACTTGCAGCCTCTCCCATAAAATAGCAGAAAAAGCAGGTAAAAATGCAGTTTTTTCGGAGTAAATGGGGTACTATTTTCAACAAATTTCGGGTAAGTACCTGATATTCAGTTGTAGATTTTTATTGATTTTCATTTGTAGTCCCCAAGGGGGTATTGTATATCAGTGAGTTACGGTGTAACTTGCGGGTATGTATTTCAAGGTATCCATGCGCACCAATCCCGCCACGGGAGTCTATTCGGGCTATTACCGATTAGTAGAGAGTTATCGCAACCATTGCGACCGGGTATGCCATCGCACCATGCTGAACGCTGGATATCTGGATGGGCTAACTACCGACCAGTTGAACCTGATACAGAAAATACTTACTGCCAAAGTTGCCAATCACGACAATGCTCTGTTTGAACTTCCTTACACCGACGATACAACGGTGATCCGCTATGTCGATGAGTTTTACAATCGGATGGTTGCCGAAAAACGCATCGACGTGTTTGCTGAGAAAAAGGCATCCAAAAACGGTAAAGACCTGCAAATGATCGACCTGAACAGCATCCGCAATAAAGATGTGCGTGAGATTGGTGCCGAATGGATGTCGTATCAGGCGATGTGCCAGTTGCAGATAGCTCCATTTTTAGAAAGCCTCGGATGGAGCGAAGATCAGGCACGTCTGGCCCTGACCCACATCGTCAGTCGGGCAGTTTATCCGGCTTCGGAGCTGGAAACAACGCGGTGGATCAGGGAAAACTCGGCGGTGTGCGAGATCACCGGGTTCGACATCGAACAGGTTACCAAAGACCGGCTATATTTCATCTCAAAAAAGTTGTATGCCGAAAAGCAAGCGCTGGAGCAGCATTTGTCCATCCGCACCAACGAGTTGTTTGATATTCAGGATAAAATAATACTTTACGACCTGACCAACACTTATTTTGAAGGCCGGAAACAGGGCAGTAAACTGGCAAAATTTGGACGTAGCAAGGAAAAACGCAGCGATGCCAAATTGGTTGTGCTGGGGCTGGTAATCAATCCTGAAGGTTTTATCAAATACTCCTCAATTCTGGAAGGGAACATGGCCGACAGCAAAACGCTGGAAGGGATGATAGGTAAACTGCGCATCAAAACATCCTTCTCGGCCCAAAAAGCCCTGATCGTAATAGATGCAGGCATTGCCACTGAAGAAAACCTGAAGATGATTCTGGGCAATGGTTATGACTACCTGTGTGTGAGCCGTTCGAGTTTGAAAATATACAACATCGAAGCCGGTACGGCCACCGTTTCGGTAACCGACAACCGAAAACAAAAGATTGAGCTGTGCCGGGTAAATTCGGATAGCAATACGGATTATTACCTGAAAGTAGAAAGCCACTCCAAAGAGCTGAAAGAACGTTCGATGAACGAGCAGTTCCGTTCACGCTTTGAAGCCGGAATGCAACAAATAGCCGCCAGTTTGACAAAAAAGGGAGGCGTAAAACAAGAAGACAAAGTCCATGAACGTATCGGGCGTTTAAAGCAAAAATATCCTTCGATTGGGCGGTACTTCGACATTGAAACCCAAGTGTGCGACCAGCCTGAACTAAAACGTAAAAAGAAGGGGGCTGACAAAGACAAAGAGAAAAATCGGATTGTAACCTCAGTCAAATGGGCGGTAAAAGAAGGTGTTGACATCAACTCCCGAAGTGGGGTTTACTTTCTGCGCACATCGCTTCAGGCCAATTCTGAAGAAAATGTATGGCAGTTTTACAACACTATTCGCGAGGTGGAAGCCACCATTTATGCGGCGGATATCGTTATGCAAAGTGATGTCAAGAAAAGCGATATAATCATCTAATAATCAATAGTCACTTTCCATAATCACTCCACATAAAATTATTGCTTATTATGCATGGATGGTAATATTACCACAAAACTAATAAGCAATAAAAATGAGACAGGATCAAACAATCAATGAACTAATTGAGGATTGTATTATCTATTTTGAGCAAAACTGTTATACAAAGCACAGAATAGAACGATACAAGTCCATGTGGAACAATGGGATATGCCGCTATCTGAAAACGGGTGGTCGCACAAAATACAACCGTTCCATTGGAGAAGAGTTTATTCATGCCAGCGTCTCCGAAAGTGTGACACCTGCAGAACGCGACCTTATCCGCAGTGTGAGTGTCTTAACTGAAATCCAGGAAATGGGTAAAGTTTCTAAACGGACGGTACATTCAATAACCCGGAAATTGAGCGGTCCTATTGGTGAGGCGATAGAACATCTGCTGCTGCGTCTGAAAGAACTCCGCCGCAACCAAACAACCATCAGCGATCATTTATTGTACCTGCACCGGTTTGAGCAACACCTGGAAAACCATGAAGTCATCTTCCTGGAGGATATCTGTGAAAAACACATTCTCGGATTTGTATCCACCCAAACAAACAATAACATCAACGTGGTATCCTCCCTAAGAGTATTCTTCCGGTATCTTTATGAAGAAAGATTGTTAAAAACAGATTTGTCGTATGTGCTGGCAAACTACAAATGGGTTAAGCGTGAAAAACTTCCATCCGTCTACACGGCATTGGAAGTGAAACAGATAGAATCTTCTGTGATTCGTTCCAACGCGGTGGGTAAACGCAATTATGCCGTACTGCTGCTTGCCACCAGGCTGGGACTCCGTGCTTCTGACATTGCCTTCCTGTTGTTTGCCAGACTGGACTGGGAAAACAGCCGTATCACGCTGACGCAGTACAAAACAGGCAAGGAAATAGAACTTCCCCTGCTTGCAGAGATTGGCGAAGCGATCATCAATTACTTAAAGTTTGGACGTACCCACTCGGATTCACCACATGTATTTCTTTCCGCGCGTGCCCCATATAGGCCTATGACAAGAGAATCTGTTTCCAATGCAGTCGGACAAATAATAGATGCTTCTGGTATAGCCACAGGACAACGCAGGCATGGTCCACACTCCATGCGTCACAGTTTAGCCAGCCGCCTGCTCGAACACAGTGTTTCCCTGCCGGTTATATCGGAAGCATTGGGACACAAGAAAACAGAAAGCACAATGACTTACCTGCGTATCGATATGAAATCACTCCGCCAATGCGCTTTGGATGTTCCAAATGTAGACGTATCATTCTACAGACAGAAAGGAGGGGTGTTTTATGAGTGAACCTTTTAATTATAACAGCATATATACCCCATACTTCGTGGGCTTTATCAAGATGAAACAAGACCTTGGATACAATATGCTGCGCACAAAATGGATACTGCTTGAGTTTGACAAGTTTTTTATTGGCATAGGAGCTAAAGATCTCTATATCACAGGAGAATTGATTGATCAGTGGCGCAAAACCCGTATCAATGACGGGCAACGTACCATTTATGCAAAATATTCTGTCTGGTCACAGTTCTGTAAATACATGTGTAATCTCGGCCATGAATGCTATATCCCCAGGCTTCCCAAAGGGGTAAGCAAAAACTGTTTTACGCCCTATATCTTCTCTCATCAGCAGATGGCGGATATTTTTCGGGCATGCGATTCCCTGCGGTTACACGACAAACATATGTCAACCATAATATTTGTAATTCCGGCAGTTGTTCGTTTAATGTATGGAACCGGGATTCGTGTTAGTGAAGCCTTATCTCTGAAAAATAGTGATTTTGATTTTGAAAATCACTGCATCATGATCCGAAAAACAAAAAATGGAGAACAACGGCTTGCCCCGTTACCGGATTCATTGCAGCAAGTCCTTGAAGAATACAGCGCGAACAGAAACAGGATGCCTTTATTGAATGTGAGGGATACCAAGGGGTATTTCTTTGTCTCACCAAGCGGAACTTTTTGCCGTGCCGGAAGTGTCTACTGTTGGTTCCGCAAGATACTTGCCAATTGTGGAATACAACATATTGGGAATCATCAGGGACCACGTGTGCACGATCTGCGCCACACCTTTGCAGTCCACTCGCTAACGAAAATGGCAAAGTCCGGTCATGATCTCTATTATACGCTGCCCATCTTGTCCACGTATCTGGGGCACAAATCCATCGGTGCAACGGAACAATATATCCGGTTAACTGCGGAGATGTACCCGGAACTGTTGTCTGATGAAAGGAAGTTGTGCTCTTATATTTTCCCCAGGATTAAAATAACGGAAGAAGATGGAAACAACTGATTTTGCAAAACACCTGACAAACTTCCTTACCAAATACCTGGCAGGGGAGCGTGGGGCCAGTCCAAACACGATCCGCGCCTATAGGGATGCCTTCGTCCAACTGATCAGTTTTATGAAGAACAGAAAGAGAGTGGATGCGCAACATCTGAGACTTGATTCACTGACGAAGGAAACCATTATTGATTTCCTTGGATGGATACAGGAAGAACGAAAATGTGGTAGTGCAACCCGCAATTACAGGCTTGCCGCGATACATTCCTTTTTCTGCTATCTGCAATATGAATGTCCCGAACGAATTTATGAATGGCAGAGGGTGCTTTCCATAAAAGTGCAGAAACACGTGAAGAAGAATATTAACTATCTGACACTGGAAGGAATAAAGTTGATCCTCGCCCAGATTGATATAACGATTCTAAAAGGACGACGTAACCTGGCGATGCTTGCCCTGATGTACGACAGCGGTGCAAGGGTACAGGAACTTATAGATATTAAGCCATCGTCTGTCAGGTTTGAAACTCCTTATATCGTCAAACTCATGGGCAAAGGAAGAAAAGAGCGTATTGTCCCCTTACAGAATGAGCAGGTTGTACTGCTAAAAGCATACATGCAGGAGAATAAGTTGCTGGAACCACACTACAACCAGCATCCGCTATTTTTCAACTGTTGGGGTAAGAAATTGACAAGATCGGGTGTAAATTACATCCTGAAAACGTATGCGGATACGGCCAGAAAAGTCAATCCGGCACTTATTCCTGAGAGGATCAGTTGCCACGTACTTCGGCATTCCAAAGCGATGCATTTGCTACAGGCAGGTGTGAACCTTGTTTATATCCGGGATATATTGGGACATGTATCTATCCAAACAACCGAGGTATACGCCAGGGCTGATTCCAAACAAAAACGGGAGGCTCTTGAAAAAGCATACGTGGATGTGATTCCTGAAACAGATCGGGAAAAGTCATGGGAAAAGGATGGTTCTTTGCTGGAATGGCTCAAAGGTTTGGACAAATGATCAAGTGATTATGTAAAGTGGTATCGTAAAGTATTGCATCTAACAGATTGATTTATAAATATACTTTTGACATCACTTTGCATAACGATATCCGCCGCATAAATGGTGTTATGCAAAGCTTTGCATAACACCATCAGGGTACTGAAAACCGACCTTGATTTGCGCCCCATCTATCATCAAAAAGATGAAAACACGATGGCACACCTGCACCTGGGTTTATTGGCTTATTGGTTGGTAAACACAGTCCGTCATCAACTAAAACAGGAAGGCATTCACAGCGGCTGGCGCGAGATCGTAAGAACAATGAACACTCAAAAAGCAGTGACGACTTTAGCCCAAAATAATCACGAAGAAGTGATTATGATACGCCGTTGTTCGGAGCCAAATGGGCAGGTCCGGAAACTTTACGATGCCCTGAAATACAAATACGCACCCTTCGTAAAACGAAAATACGTAGTACACAAATCCGAACTTAAAAATTGCCAATTTATTGAACAGCAAGAATTCCATTCGGATTAACTGCAAGTTGGGCTAATGGTTATGCGTACCACGATTACAACCCTGCCGTCTTTTTGGGTTCGTTCCTTTTGATGTAAAAAAGGACATTGAATGTGCTCCTCATACCGTTACATTCTAAACGGTACTAAAATAAATTTTCGAAAAGTAAGCGGGAATACGCCATTAAGGACAACACGTAATTTTCAGAGACTTATAACGGAAATCGGTACGATTTTTTCTTTCCTGGTCATCATACCGATTTAGTACCGAATTTAATGTCAGATTTTGCTTTTCTTTGTCTTTGGATTGGAATAAAAA
>CAMDGL010000114.1 GCA_945897845.1 Chitinophaga pinensis
TACTTGCGGAGAACAGGGAATTCCGATCAACGGACTCATCTGGATGGGAACACCGGAGTTTATGAAGCAGCAGATCCGCACCAAGCTGGATGCAGGTTTCAGGTGTATAAAAATGAAAATCGGAGCCATCGACTTTGAAACTGAATTTAGCTTACTGAAAGAAATCCGCAAAGAGTTTTCTTCGGAAGAAATTACACTTCGGGTGGATGCCAATGGAGCCTATTCCTATAAAACGGCCCTCGAAAACCTGAAACGCTTATCTGATTTGCAGATTCATTCCATCGAACAACCGATTGAAGCCGGGCGATGGAACGAAATGGCCAAATTGTGCGGGAAGTCACCCATCCCGATCGGGCTCGACGAAGAATTGATTGGGATAACTTCAGGAAAAGAAATGCAAAAACTAATAGAAACGATCCGTCCGGCCTATCTGATATTGAAACCCAGTCTGCATGGCGGGTTGGCCGGTTGCGAAAAATGGATCGGACTGGCCAATAAACATGGAATTGGCTGGTGGATTACTTCAGCACTCGAATCGAATATCGGGCTGAATGCCATTGCGCAATGGACCTTTCAGCAAAATATCAAAATGGAACAAGGGCTCGGAACTGGTCAGCTCTTTAGCAATAATTTTGATTCTCCGCTTGAAATTGTAGGAGATCATTTGTGGTTTCGTCCGGAGAGAAATTGGAAAATGGGGAATTTGATGGAAGAAGTAATACCTGATGATGATTTCTAATTTTAATTCGTACAAAATATTTTACAGTGAACTCTACAAACGACTATATAATTCTGAACGGCAATAAACTTTCAGCAATCGATATTTCTGGATTGCTTGTTCAAAAAGCAACTGATCAATACGCTCCCGAATGGGAAAAAGAACTGTTTCTATTCCTGAATGAATGGTTTTCGGATTCTGATTTTGTACTTGCACAAACTTCAGGAAGTACAGGCGAACCAAAGCAAATCGAACTGTCAAAATCGGTGATGGTAAAAAGTGCCGAACGAACCATCGAATTTTTTGGGCTTCAGAAAGGCAACAGGCTTTTGCTCAGTTTGTCCTGCCAATACATTGCCGGAAAAATGATGGTAGTTCGTGCCATCGTTGGACAAATGGATTTGGTTACGGTTGATCCTTCCGGTGATTTTGACATTTTAAAGAACGAAACTTTTGATTTCGGTGCGATGGTTCCCAATCAGGTTTTTAAACTGCTGGAAACTCCTTCAGGAAAAGAAAAGCTCGAAAATATCCACAATCTGCTAATTGGTGGCTCGTCCATTCCGGCAGCACTGGAAACACAAATAAGTCGGTTAAAAAGCCGTGTGGTTTCTACCTACGGAATGACTGAAACCGCTTCTCACATTGCCATTCGCGAACTTTCAGGAGTAAACCGTTCCGATATCTACAATTGTCTGCCCGGGATTTCTGTTACCACCAATGAAAACGAATGTCTGCAAATTCATGTTCCTGAATATAATGAACCACTTCAAACCAACGACATCGCCGAAATTCTGTCACCCGCCAGTTTCCGGATTTTGGGAAGAGCCGACGATGCAATCATTTCAGGAGGAATAAAATATTTTCCTGAAACAATTGAGAAAAAGTTGGAGACAGTTATTGAAGGAAGATTTGTCATCTCATCGATGCCCGACGAAAAGCTGGGCGAAAGATTGGCATTGGTGATAGAAGGAAAACAAACTGGCATTGAACCGATTAATCAAACATTAAAAAAACTTCTGCCACAGTTTGAACGACCAAAAACAATTTATTTTCTGGAGAAATTTCCGGAGACATCGACCGGAAAGTTAAAACGAAACGAAATAAAACAACTGATTCAAGGCATTTAAATGAAAAAGCCGACAAATTCTCCTGTGAAAGGAATCTTCCGGCTTTCTCATTTTTTGATCTTTGGTTTATTCTTCCTTGTTCATCACGCCGAGTTTGCGAAATAGAAAGAAAAAGAGCGACAATACCACTCCGATAATGGCGGCAAAAGCCATCCCTTTTAGCTGAACTGTGCCGATATTAATACTTGCTCCGCTCACACCAACAACAAAAGTAATGGCGCCAAGCACCATGTTACTGTTCTTGCTGAAATCAACCTTTTGCGACACAAACATACGGAAGCCCTGTACCGCAATTACTCCGTACAAAAGCATGGTAATACCGCCCATCACTGCATCAGGAATAGTTTGAATAGCCGCTGAAACTTTACCGATCAATGAAAAGGCAATCGCTAAAAGGGCTGCGCCACGAATCACCCAAACTGAATAAACGCGGGTAATTGCCATCACGCCAATATTTTCGCCATAAGTGGTGTTAGGTGGCGAACCTGCAAAACCTGACAACACGTTGCTAATACCATCTCCCAAGAGCGAGCGATGCAATCCCGGATTTGCCATCAGGTCGGTTTCGGTGATTTTCCCGGTTACAATTAGATGACTGATATGCTCGGCAAGCACCACAATACAGGCAGGGGCTATGATTACAATTGCATTGATATCAAAAACAGGAGCCTGAAAATGCGGCAAAGCAAACCAATCGGCGTTACTGATTTTTGCAATGTCAACCATACCCATCGTCAGCGCCAGCACATATCCGGCAACAACTGCAAAAAGTATTGGAATAACCTGCATAAATCCTTTGAAAAGAACCGAGCCCAGCATTCCAACGATTAAGGTAAACATTGAAACAATTACCACATTTGGCGCCAACACAAATGGCTGAACCGTTTGTCCTACTGCTGTCGGCCATGGGGCAAGACCGGACATTTGTGCAGCTACCGGTGCAAGTTCGAGCCCGATGATGGCAACCACTGCTCCCATCACGGCGGGAGGCATCACCACGTCGATCCACCGGATTCCCCAAAACTTCACAACATACGAAATGACAATAAAGAATAACCCGAAAAAGATAAATCCTGATTGAGCATGATCAAATCCGCCATAACTGCTGATGACCAGCATCGCAGGCGCAATAAATGCGAAACTTGATCCCAGATAGGCAGGAATTCCGCCTTTGGTAACCCAACTGTAGATTAATGTACCGATACCGTTCATTAATAACGCGATGGCCGGGTCAACTCCCAAAAGAATCGGTACCAGAATGGTGGCTCCGAACATGGCCGTCAAATGTTGAAAACTAAGCGGCAAGCTCTCCAAAATGGGTAGCTTCTCGTGAATGCCAATAATTCGTCTTGTCATTTACAGGTCTCCTTTAATGTTTAAGTTTAGAAATTTTAGTTTGTTTTAAAACCGCGTGAAAATAACGAATGTTTTTATTATCACTCCCTTTATGTTAGGGTTCTTATTCATAAGATATTAACAGGCAATCCATGAAATAATGTTTTGTTGAGCATTTTGGACTTGGGATGAAAGAGGTGAAAATCATCCATTAGCGAGCAACTTTTATAAGTTTATTCAACTATCTTTCGAAGAATTTAATAAATGGCATTTTTAAAATTCACTCCGGAATGACAAGCAGCTTTTTTGATCTGATAGCCCACGAATTTGAACGACCTTTTCAAAATCCGGTATTGGTTTTTTCTGTCATTCTGTTCATCATTCTTCTCTCACCCATTTTACTTCGAAAGCTAAAAATACCGGGAATTATCGGCCTGATTATTTCCGGGGTAATTGTTGGGCCACACGGCATCAACATGCTGGAAAAAAATTCGGCAATCACACTTTTTTCAACCATTGGACTTTTATACATCATGTTTATTGCCGGACTGGAACTCGATCTGAAAGAATTTCAACGGAATAAAAATAAGAGTTTGGTATTTGGTTTTTTGACTTTTATCATTCCTCTGACGATCGGATTTCCTGTTTGCTATTACATGCTCGATTATGGTTTTACCGCCAGTTTGCTTATTTCAAGCATGTTTTCGACTCATACCATGGTTTCGTACCCAATTGTGAGCAAGTTCGGAATTTCGAAAAATGAAGCTGTTGCGATTACTGTTGGAGGAACAATCCTGACTGATACTGCCGTACTGATTTTGCTGGCCATTATTATGAGTTCAAATAGCGGCGGATTGGATATGGCCTTCTGGATTAGATTGATAGCTTCTCTGGCAGTATTCTCTGGCATCATGTTTTGGATCATTCCCAAAGTAACTGCATGGTTTTTTAAAGAATTAGAAAGTGAGAAAACTTCGCACTATATTTTTGTGCTGTCAGTGGTGTTTTTTGCGGCTTTTCTGGCCGAACTTGCAGGTATTGAGCCTATTATCGGCGCTTTCGTAGCAGGGCTCGCACTCAATAAACTGATCCCCTATTCATCAACCCTAATGAACAGGATAGAATTCATCGGGCAATCTATCTTTATACCTTTTTTCCTGATAAGTGTCGGAATGCTGGTGGATATAAAAGTGCTTCTGAATGGACCTTCCGCGGTGATTATTGCTGTTACTTTATCAATCGTGGCACTGGCAGGTAAATGGCTGGCTGCAAGTACAACAAGTATCATTTTCAGATATTCAGCGAATCAGCGAAAACTTATTTTCGGGTTAAGCAGTTCACATGCCGCAGCTACCCTGGCGGTTATCCTGGTAGGTTTTCAGGCCGGGGTAATTGATGAAAATGCACTGAACGGAACCATTCTACTTATTCTGGTGACTTGTTTGGTTGCGACCATTGTAACCGAAAACGCTTCGAAACTAATTATTACATCAGAAAAAGAAGAGCCTGTTATTGAATATCCGGTACATTACAGCGAGCACATCATGATTCCGATTGCAAATTTGAACAACATGGAGACTTTGCTTGAATTTGCAGTTTTCGTGAAGAATAAAAAATCAGTAAACCCAATTACGATATTATCGGTAGTTCCGAATGACGAAGAGGCTGAGAAGAACCTGATCAAAGCCAGAAAGAACCTTCAGCCCCTGGTTAAAATGGCATCGGCCAACGAAACCAAAGTTAAAATTACGGCAACCATCGACCACAATATTGCAGGGGGGATCATCAGGGCATCACGCGAAGAAATGACGGATACCATCATGATTGGCTGGCCCCGGAAAACAGGTTTAATTGAACGTTTCATCGAAACAAAAACGGCTTCAATTATTTCGCGAACCAGCAAAGCTGTATATATCTGTCATTTTGAGTATCCGTTGGTGGGGCACAATAAAATCTTATTGGTTGTTCCTCCTTTGGGCGAACTGGAGCCCGGGTTCGAAATCTGGCTTCCTAAAATAAATACATTGTCCAAAGAACTGAGTTTAAACGTATTCTGTTATTGTAACTCAACAACGAATTTGGCCATTCACGACTATTTCAGGCATAGAAAGCACAAATGCGGATTTAGTTTTTCGGATGAATACGATTTGTCTGACCTTCAAATTTTACAGAAACATACAATCCCCGAAGATATGCTCATATATGTAGCTGCAAGAAGAACATCTGTTTCGTACGATACTTGTATGGATAACATTCAGGAGCGCATGGAAAAACAATTTCCGAAAAACAGCAAGATCATCATTTACCCAAGAACCCACCACATAGACAGCAAATTCAGTGAATATGGCGACATCAATCCCGAGACGCTAAACCAGGGACTTGAGACGTTTCAGAAACTCAGAAAAAATATTGGTAATTTGTTTAAAAAGGATCGTCACACTTCTTAAACAATTCTGAAAAATAAAGGCCCCCATTTATGGGAGCCTTGTGATTTTTACTCTTTCCTCAACAGGGGAAGTTAACTGGCATTTTACTTGTTGATCAGGCAGCTTTTTGAGAAAAAGCCTCGGTCAGAATGTCCGGATACATTTCCATAAAATTCTCAAAACACCAGTTTTTTAAATTATTTATGTCCGAATCACCAACCCAGTTAATACACTTCGCCAATTCTTTCCGGAATAATTCGCGGCTAAAACTGACTTTTGGTAAAATAACCTTAGCGTACTCCAGCATCGTTTTGTTTTTTTAATTGTTTCTATTTCTTTTCTAAACTTAACCAATTTCTGAATGTCAGAATATGTCAAAAAGCATGATTAACACTGTTTAACTTTCAATCATCATGGAAAGCCACTCACAGCAACATATAATTAACTGAAAAACAATCAGCTAATCTAAATTTCAAATTATGCTGTTTGAAAACATTCTTTTATTTTGGTTTCGAAAACAAAGAAACAACCACCCGATTACACATTTGTTGCAATCGTTTTAACAAACTGCGAAACTTTCATATTCAAAGATAAATCTGCACCAAGTGCTTTGACAAATGCACTGCCAATAATGGCTCCATGTGCATATTGGCAAGCATTCCGGAAGGTTTCAGCACTCGAAATACCAAATCCGATCAGACATGGATTCTTTAGTCCGAATTTACTGATCCGCTCAAAATAGGAATTTTGAAAGTCTGTTACGCCTTCTTTTGCCCCGGTGGTGGAATTGCTCGAAACCATGTAAATAAACCCGGAGGACGCTTCATCAATTCTCCGAAGTCGCTCATCTGAAGTTTGTGGAGTGATAAGGAAAATATTGTGCAAATTATTCGCTTCAAACATGGATTTATACTCCTCTTCGTAAACAGACAAAGGCAAATCAGGGATAATCAATCCATCGATGCCAATTTCGCCGCATTTTTGGCAAAAAGCCTCCACTCCATACTGAATTACCGGATTGATGTATCCCATCAGAATAAGCGGAATATCAACCAATTTCCGGATGTCTTTCAATTGCTCGAATAGTTTATGCACGCTCATTCCGTTTTGCAAAGCAACCAAACTGCTACCCTGAATCACTGGTCCGTCGGCCACCGGATCTGAAAATGGCATCCCGATTTCAATCAGGTCAACGCCGTTTTTTACCAGTTCCTGAATTACCGGTACTGTATCGTCCAGTTTCGGATATCCGGCAGTAAAATAGACGGAAAGAATATTCTTTTCTTTTTCCTGAAATAGCTTATTTATTCTGTTGTTCATGATTTTAAGTTTGAAGCCCCCTAAATCCCCCGAAGGGGGACCTGGATGATGGCATATTTTTAAGGTTTACTCATTTGATTTTCCAAGGCTTTATAAGCCCTCCCCCTCGGGGAGGGTTGGGTGGGGCCTTAATATCCAAAATGTTTCAAATAGGTTTCCATGTCTTTATCACCTCTTCCTGAAAGGTTGATCACCGTAATTTCTTCCGGTCGTAGCTTTATTTTAGGCAGAACAGCCAATGCATGTGCCGATTCCAGTGCAGGAATAATTCCTTCCATTTGAGTCAGTTCCAATGCTGAATCTAAAACTTCTGCATCTGTGGCCCAAAGGTATTTTGCTCTACCTGTTTTGAACAAATGTGCGTGCAACGGCCCAATTCCGGGATAATCCAATCCAGCCGAAATCGAATAAGGTTCAGTAATCTGACCGTCGTCGGTTTGCATCAGGATAGAGCGCGAACTGTGCAGTACGCCTGGTGTTCCCAAAGTGATGGTCGCCGCGGTTTCATTGGTATCAACACCTTTTCCGGCAGCTTCCACTCCAATCAGTTCAACATTTTCCTGATCAAGATAATGGTAAAATGCTCCGGCAGCATTGCTTCCACCACCCACGCAGGCAATAATCCTGTCTGGATTTTCGCGCCCGACCTGCTCTTCCAACTGCCAGCGCATTTCCTCCGAAATCACTGACTGAAAACGTGCAACCATATCGGGATAGGGATGTGGTCCCACCACAGAACCAATAATGTAATAAGTATCCACAGGATTGTTGATCCAGTCGCGCATAGCTTCATTGGTGGCGTCTTTCAGAGTCTGGTTGCCACTGACTGCCGAAATCACCTCGGCTCCCAACATCCTCATTTTTTTCACATTCGGCGCCTGACGTTCCACATCCACGGCGCCCATGTAAACAATGCATTTCAGTCCCATAAGCGCGCAAACAGTGGCAGTTGCCAGACCATGCTGGCCAGCGCCGGTTTCGGCTATAATACGGGTTTTTCCAAGTTTTTTGGCAACCAGAATCTGCCCGATTGTATTGTTGATCTTGTGAGAACCGGTATGGTTTAAGTCCTCCCGTTTCAGGAAAATATTGCTTTGATATTTTTCTGAAAGCCGTTTGGCAAAATACAGAGGCGATGGCCGGCCGACATAGTTTTTCAGCAGACTTACAAATTCCTGTTTGAAATCGTAGGAATGCATGATTTCCATATAGCGGGCTTCAAGTTCCTCGATATTCGGAACCATCATCTCCGGAATGTAGGCGCCGCCAAACTCCCCGTAATACCCTTTTCTATTGACTTGATAATCCATTTTTGTGATTTAAAAGCCCCCTTCTTATTCCCCCGAGGGGGAAAGATTGGAGCTTGCGTTATAAATATTGATTCTCTTTACATTTGGTCTCTTAAACTCTGATCTTGGCAATAAATTTCTTCACTTTTTCAACATCCTTTAAAGCCGGGCTGATTTCAAATCCACTGTTGATATCAATTCCGAAAAGCTGCGGATGGCTAAATTCGCTGATCGTATTCAAGTCATCGGGACCGATTCCGCCACTGAGAAAAAACGGCACATTCAACTTGTAATTCTCCAGCAACTGCCAGTTAAATTTCTGTCCGGTTCCGCCTGGCAACCGACCTTTGGTATCAAATAAAAAGTAGTCACATTCTCCTGAATAAGTCTCCAACAATTCAAAATCGAATTGCTCATCCACTGAGAAAGCTTTAAAAACAGTGATTCCTGAATTTCGAATTTGCCGGCAATATTCCGGAGTTTCCTGACCGTGCAACTGAGCAATATCCAAATTCCAGCTTTGGCAAATTTCCATCACCTTCTCCAGAGTTTCATTCACAAAGACACCAACCTTTTTAACTGAAACAGGGATTTCTGCCAACACTTCCGGAGAAGGTTCGAACCCAACAAACCGTTTGCTTTTTGGATAAAAGATGAATCCCAGATAATCAGGCAATGCTTTAATTACTCCTGAAATATTTTCAGGATCACGCATTCCGCATACTTTGATTTTTATAGCCCCCATCCTAACCTTCCCCCGAGAGGGGAAGGAATTGGCGGTAACCGTTGAATGTTCATCTACCTTTTTCATGCTGGTTTTATGCGTAAATTGTGCTTTTCCTGGCGTGACTTAAAGTGCACTCGGAATAACTGCTACGTTATTTCAACTTTTCAATAAATTCTTTACAGGTATTTCCCGGATTATCTGTTTTCATGAATGTTTCGCCAATCAGGAATCCTTTGAACCCGGCAGCACGAAGCTGTGCAATACTTTCAGGATCAGAAATTCCGCTTTCCGAAATCTTTACGAATTGAGCGGAAATCTGTTCGCTCAGCCGAACCGATGTGTTGATATCCACCTCAAATGTTTTAAGGTTTCGGTTGTTAACGCCAACCAGATCAACCTGATCGTTTAGTTTTTCAAGTTCTTCGGCACTGTGCACTTCAACCAACACTTCCAGCCCAATTTCCTTGGCTGTCTGTGTCAGTTCGAGCAGCAAACTTTTACTCAAACTTTCGGCAATCAGCAAAATCACATCGGCGCCATGTGCTTTTGCTTCGTAAATCTGATACGGATCGAGCATAAAATCCTTGCGCAAAACAGGAGTTTTCGGGTTTGCCCATCGTGCTTTTGCCAAATCTTCGAATGAACCTCCAAAGAAGCGGTCGTCGGTGAGAACCGATAATCCGCTGGCTCCGGCAGCCACGTAAGCAGCAGTCACCTCAGATGCCTCTGCGTCGTCATTTATTACTCCTTTCGACGGAGATTGGGTTTTGAATTCGGCAATCACTCCGCTTGCACCTTCAGCCATTAAAGCAGTTTTCAGCGAATTGGTTTTCCGCAGAAAATAGGGCGAAGCTTTTAATTCTTCCAGCGATACCTTGCTTTTTGCTTCTGCAATTTCGGTGCGCTTGTGGTTGTTTATTTCGTCTAAAATGGTCATATTAAAAGTTTCAGGTTCCAAATTTCAATATCCAGGTTTCAGCCCTGGATATTGATTATTGGATATTCAACATTGGTGATTATTATTTTTTCTACTTTTCTGAATTCTGCGACTGATCACTGAACACTATTTCCCGTTCAATTCCATTAGTTTCTTAAATGCTACCAGCGCTTTCTTGCTTTTCAAAGCTTCGGTAGCCTGGGCGACACAATCGGCCAAAGATATTTCAGGATAAACACAGTGAATACCAAGAGCAGCATTGGCAATTACCACATTTTGCTGGGCATCAGTGGCTGTAACTTCCAGCACACTTTTGAAAATTGCAGCAGCTTCGGCGACAGTTTCACCACCAAAAAGCGCTTCCTGAGTAACCTGAGGAAACCCAAAATCGGCAGGAGAAAGGCTGTCTTCTGTTTGGTTAGAAACAAAACGTGCATCACCTGTCAGCGAAATTTCGTCGTATCCATCGAGGCTGTGAACAATCAGGTAGTTTTGACCACTGTCGCGGAAAACCTGGTGGTAAAGATCCATTACTTCGAGATCGTAAACACCCACCAACTGATTTTTTGGGAACGAAGGATTGATGATCGGCCCCATCATATTGAAGAGCGTTTTTACTTTCAGGGATTTTCGCACCGAACCAACGCTTTTCATAGCCGGATGAAACAGTGGCGCATGAAGGAAACAAATTCCGGCTTCTTCCACTTCGCGGCGCAATTTATTCGGATCGTTGCTGAACTGATAGCCAAAATACTCGAACATATTCGACGATCCACTCACTGATGACAGTCCGTAGTTTCCATGTTTGGTAACTTTAATTCCTGCCCCGGCCAGTACAAACGAGCTGAGGGTCGAAATATTGAAGGTGTCTTTTCCGTCGCCGCCTGTGCCTACCACATCAATGGTATTGTATTCCGAAAGGTCGATGGC
>CAMDGL010000115.1 GCA_945897845.1 Chitinophaga pinensis
TTTAGTTATATCGTAGGGGTAATGATGAAAGAATGGAAAAACGTTAAACCAAAAACAAATATCGTTCTGATTATTGGCTTATTAATACTCATTACTTCATTTTGTATTACTGGTTACGGAAGCTATATCGGGGAACAATTGATAAATAATAGTCGATAAAATTTATTGTTTGTTACAAATTGATAAATATCTCAATTGTTATTGGAAATAAGCATATTAATGCGATCGTTGTTGGTGCAGGTGCCGGGGGCGGCGTCGTCGCCAAAGAGTAAAGTTTTGCCGGACTTTTCGTGGTTTTTTTCGAATAGGGAGATTGGGCTACTTACGATGATACAGACAGGGAGGAACTGATCTCTCAGCGTACTACAGTTCTCGGAAATACTTCTGTGGTGGGAGCACTCTATGCTTTTGGCTATGGATTTAGCGATACCACCTTCGAATATAAAAACCTGAAAGTTGATCCGTTGCAGCAAGGAATACAAGGGCAAATCAAAGTATCAGTTGATATTACTAATACAGGCAACCGCAGGGGAGATGAAGTGATGCAACTATATTTTAAAGATGAATTTAGCAGCGTAATCGCCTACGAGACGCAGCTCAGAGGATTTGAGCGTATTTCCATTCATCCGGGAGAAACAAAAACCGTAAACTTTACACTTAAACCTGAAGATTTGGTATTACTTGATAAAAATATGCATTGGACTGTTGAGCGAGGAAAGTGTGAAGTACTGGTTTGAAGTAGCTCGGAAGATATCAGGCAAAAAGAGGAGTTTATACTTGAAATATATATCGGGAGCTTTAAGTTATCAGTCCCTCAAACACGTTAAATGACAGATGTTAATTCACTTTATGGTTTGGCTTTTGACTGTCCCTATTATGACAGGCAGGACGACTGTCCATTGAAAGAAATGGAACAACTGCTATTAAAGGATAAGGTAAATTGGATAAATAGCTTGAGTCAGGACGGAAAACAAAAGTTGATAGAAAAACATAAGAACTGTTCGAAGAACAGGGTTTGATCGGAGTAGTTTGCTAGTTAGATCGCCCCTTTGCCTGAATTCCCGGGTGAGGGGGTTTTTATTTTTGTTTTCTTCAGGCTCAACTTATTTATAACCACTTGTTATATTTCCTGGTGGAATTTCTTTGCCCTCGAAATTGGCTGCGATTTGGGCGACCAATTCAAGGTATTTGATCTCTGACAAATCATGTGCATTAGTATAATAATTAACCGAGAGTGGCGAGAACAAAATTATATTTTTTCTTTTTTGTTCCCTATATTCCATTGGCCATCATTTTTTTGACTTGAAATTCCTAAATTTTTCATGTTCCAAATTCTCTGCTGTATTTTGAATTTTTTTCTCACAATTTTCCACATTTTGACGAATTTCTCTGATCAACTTTTCATCTGGGTTAAAGTAAAAAATATCTTCAAGTTTGTTAAGGTTCTCATGATTAATCCCATTGGTCGATTTGATGTATCTGTATTTTAGGTCGTTATCCGACATTCGGGAATTTACGATAACCTGTTGAACATTCACGAATAATGAAGTCAGAAGCAAAACAGAAAGGCAAACAATTGTAATCACCACTTTTGACGATCGCAGGTCAATACTGTGGTAATGACGAACCTTTGAATCAGGTTTCTGGCTGATGGTTATTCGTTTAAGATCTTCCATGTGAGAAACAACATGCTTTTCAGATTTTCTAACTGATTCAGATATCTTTCCGATTTTTTGTTCAGAGTAATTTTCTTCTTTATGGATATTTCAATGGTTCCCATATCGTAATCAGCCAATTCAGGATTTTGCTGAAGCTCGGCCACGATAACATCATAAATTGCAGTTTGCCTGGCTGATATTTTGTATTGCTTACGACGGGGCATGGGTTAATTCTTTAGTTTATCTAACGCATATTCCGATAGAAAATATCCCCCTGTTTTCTTTGCGCCCCTGTATTCAATCAGATTATTTTCTTTCAGAATTTTTAAATACCTTTCTATGGTAGTTTTTGCCTTTCCTATTCGCTCAATAAGTTCTATTCTATTGATTCCCTTTTGATTGTGGATAATTCTTAGCACATTTACCAATTCATTGATTACAGCTTCATTTAAAGCACCATTTATAACCCCATTTATAGCACCACCACTACCAACAAAAAACATATAATACTTATTATCTGTAATTTGAATCGATTGTTCTTCCCCTTTTATAGCACCATTTAAAGCGTCGACCCGTTCAAAAAAGGCAGGATGTATCGGAAGCGTTGTTATAAAATAACTGTGATTTTCGTCTGTTTCAAAGCGAGGTTCAGGAGAGCCGTTCTTTGCCATTTCTTTGCGGATAATTGGAATACCGGTTCCCCTGCCTTCAGTCATATCCAATTCCTTTAAAAAATCACCAATTCTCCGGTTTCGATATCTCCGGTTATGAATAATCCCTTTTTGTAGCTCTTCCATCTTGACACTCCGGTCGGGACCTCCCCGGTTGACTATCTCAATGCAATCCGGTAAAATCCGTATTTCAACCGGTTCCCGAACCTCCCAATTCCTGTGATATAAGGCGTTCACCACACTTTCTTCCAAAGCCCTGAAAGGATAGTTCCAAACACGTTCCGCTTCTGCTCTATCAGGCAATTTATATATTCGCTCTTTTAACGCGATACTTTCTAACTGGGCAAGCGCCTTTTGTATCTGCAAATAGACCGGCCCTGTTATGGCCGGTTTTTCATAAAATACAGGATCGCCCAATCCATTAGGAAATTCAACAGTCTCAATTCGGGAATAAGGGAAAAATTTTTCCGGCCGGTAATTAAACATCATCAGGGCAACATTTTTTGGATAAAGTAATTCGTCGGTACCGCTTACCAAATCCATTGCTCTGTGTATAAGAATCACCTGTTTCAAATACTATTCATTTCCAATGATTTTCCTTTTAAATGGTCGCTCGAACAGACTTCCGTGACGGTCAGTGCGATTGTTGAAGGCTTGTGCATACGAATTAAACAACTTCGAAAATTGAAGGGAAGCAGGCGATGTTTCAGCCCCGCCAGAGTTCAAAACCCTGTCGGGGGTAAACGGAGTAATGACAATTTATGCATCTTCTTTTACTCTTATTAAAAAAAGGAAATGATTTGGTATTAAAACCCAGGCAAACGTATCGGCTACCGGCGAAATATACTTGTCGTATAAACTGAGGAAATACTCGTAATTGTCTGTTTCTTTAAACAAGTTACAACTGTTGATTCCTCGATTATAGATATCGTAATAGTTCCCGGCAATTAATGGTTCAATTTTTTGCATGGTAAATTATTAGATTACAATGTGGTATTCACCCCTGTCAGGGGTGAAGTTCGCTTTGAAAGTCACAACAATTTGTTAAGCAAATAATCCATTTCGGACATTCTTTTCGGGAATATTACCTTTTGTGTGCTGCGAGTTATTCTTAATAATTATCCCAACGAAAACTTCAATCATAAAACAATAAAGCAATTGAAGCATGTATTATTTTATTCACGAAACAGGTATTAAAAATAACTTTATACTTTTGACACTTCAGCTATACTCAGTGCATCGCTTTACCAATTTTTACCTGAACTATGGAACTTTTTAACGACGAATATTATATGCGACAGGCGCTTCAGGAAGCTCAAAACGCCTTTGCTGAAGGAGAAATTCCGGTTGGCGCGGTGGTGGTTTCGCAAAACCGAATCATTGCCCGTGCACACAACCTCACCGAAACACTGACCGATGTAACCGCTCACGCCGAAATGCAGGCAATTACCGCCGCAGCCAATTTATTGGGGGGAAAATACCTGAACGAATGCACGCTTTTTGTTACCCTGGAACCATGCGTGATGTGTGCCGGAGCTTTGGGCTGGTCGCAAATTGGCAAAGTGGTTTATGGCGCTTCCGACGAAAAACGTGGATTCCAGAAGTATGCACCGGCGGCTCTGCATCCCAAAACCGAAGTTGTTTTTGGCATTCTGGAAAACGAATGCGCACAATTAATGAAGGAGTTTTTTCAGAATAAAAGATAATATTTGTTCCCGATTCATTCGGATTATCTTTGTAAATTGCCGGTTCTAAAGCAAAGTTAAACTTCAAATAAGAAATAAAATGAGAACATTCTTTCTGATCGCTTTGGTTATTGCAACCAGCGTGTTGGCACATGGACAAAATGCTGTTGAAGTATTGTTTAATGGTAAAAATCTGGATGGCTGGAAGATTTACGGCACCGAAAAATGGCTGGTCGAAGATGGTTTGCTGGTTTGCGAAAGTGGCCCTGAAAAGCAATACGGTTACCTGGCAACCGAAAAATGGTACGATAATTTTGTGCTGGAACTCGAATTTAAACAGGAAGCGAATGGCAACAGTGGTGTGTTTTTTCGGTCAACCATCGACGGCACAAAAATCAAAGGCTGGCAGGTAGAAGTGGCTCCGCCAAATCACGATACCGGCGGGATTTACGAATCGTACGGACGTGGATGGCTGCACCAGATTCCGGATGATCAGGAAGGTTTTCTGAAAATGGGAGAATGGAACAAGATGAAGATTCAGGCAGTTGGCAACCGCGTTATTACATGGTTAAACGGTCACCAGATGACCGACCTGACCGATGAAAAAATTGGCGAAGGCAAAGGCTCCATTGCCCTTCAGATTCACGATGGAGGCGGAATAAAAGTTAGCTGGAGAAATATAAAGATTCAGAAAATGTAAGGAAGCCCCATCCCCATCCCTTCCCCAAAAGGGAAGGGAGCAGAGCATTGTGGAATATGAAGATTAATGATCAATTGAAAGTAAAAATATACGAATGCCGATTCTTTCGCCCCTTCTTCGGAGGGGCCGGGGGAGGCTTCATACACCCGGAATATTGATCCCTTTTATTTTTCGGTATAAATCGAGTGCATATAAATCGGTCATCCCGGAAACAAAATCAACTACTTCCTGGATTTTTTCATACGTTGAGGAATGATTTCCGCGGTATTGATCCGGAATCAGCATCAGCATCTTTTTTGAAATGCCCTCTTTGGGATTTAAAATAGCCTCAATAAAAACTTCAATCAATGTTCCGATAATCTGGTAGCCTGAAATCTCGATTTCAACCACAGAGCGATCGTTGTATATATTTCGGACGCTAACATCCTTGATGATTTTTATTGCTTCCAGCGATGTCAGATGCACATGATCAATCAACGCTTTTTGAAAACTTCCGGATAAAATATCTTCCTGTTTGTTCCAGAAAACTTCAACGCATTGTTTTACCAGTTTTCCGATAACACTTGCCCGCAGATAAGCAATCTGCTCGTTCGGGTCAGACACAAGCCCGAGCGTTTCGTTCATTCTGTTGATTTGTTTTTGCTCGGTTTGAGGATCAAAAAATTTCATCAGCAGCGACCGGGTTTGGTCAAAAGAGTGAATTTTTAGTTTGTGGGCATCTTCCAGATCCATTAATTGATAACAAATATCGTCGGCCGCTTCAACTAGAAAAACCAGCGGATGCCTCGCGTATTTTGCAGGATTTTCGCTCATCTGCAACAATCCCAATTCATTAGCAATTCGCCCGTAAATGGTTTTCTCCGATTGAAAAAAGCCAAATTTGGGTTTTTCTGTCAGCATCGATTCGAACGGATATTTTACGATGGAAGCCAAAGTGGTATAAGTCAGCGCAAAACCACCCTCGCGGCGGCCGTTAAACTGATGGCTCAGTAAGCGGAAGGCGTTGGCATTTCCGTCGAACTGGGTAAAATCCCGCCATTCTGCTTCCGAAAGTTCGGCTCGAAGTCGCGGTTCGTTGCTTTTTTTAAAGAACTGTGCAATTGCATCTTCTCCTGAATGTCCGAATGGAGGATTGCCCATGTCGTGCGCCAGACAGGCGGCGGAAACTACAGAGCCAATTTCCTGAAACAAAGGATTCTCGGGAAGTTGATTTTCGCGTTCAGCTTTTTCAACGAACATTGTTCCAAGTGAGCGGCCAACGCTGGCAACTTCGAGGCTGTGGGTGAGCCGGTTGTGTACAAATACACTTCCCGGAAGAGGAAACACCTGCGTTTTGTTCTGCATCCGGCGAAAGGGTGAGGAAAAAATAATACGGTCGTAATCACGCTGAAACTGCGTGCGGCTGTGCTTATTGTCATTTGTTACAAGTTCTTCCTGCCCCAGTCGGGTGGTCGATATGATTTGATTCCAATTCATTTGGGATTTGTTTCTTTTAAAAAGTTTGTGTCCTGAAATTATTCATCTCTTTGTCGGCTTTGCGTGCATTCGGGTAACAATGTTCCAAAAGCGACCAGAATTTCGCACCGTGATTTTTCTCTACCGTGTGGGCAAGTTCATGCAACAGCACATAATCGATCAAATGTTCAGGCACACGCATCAAATGGAGGTTCAGGTTGATATTGTTGGCAAACGAACAGCTTCCCCAACGGGTTTTTGTATTTTTTATGCTCACATCCTGATATTTAAATCCGTGCTTGTCAGCCAGTTCTTTTAATCGCTTCGGAAGATAAATTTTTGCTTCCCAACGCATTACATCTATCAGTGTTTTCTTTATAAACTCCTGAATTTTTGGCTGTTCGTGATTGACTTTTTCAGGAATAAAAATTTGAATGACCCCATTTCCAACCCGGTTGTAAACCCTGTCGGTATTTCCTTTGGTGATGGCCAGTTGGTGAAACCGGGTTTTAAAACAGCTTTCAGGAGCAAATAAAGTTAAACCAGCTTGTATTTTTGTTTGTTGCTTATTGAGCCAATCGGCTTTTGATTCAACGAAGCGGATGGCATCGCGGTATAGTGCTGTTGGCGGCATTGAAACGACAATTTCACCGTCAGATTTTACGCTCAGACGAATTCTTTGGGATCGTTCATTAATTGTGAACGACACTTGTCCAACTTGTTCAATATTTATGTATTTTGTAGTCATTAAATCAAAGGGAATATTTTGCTAAAGTAATCAATCCAAAAAAACTAACTATATGGAACAGAACAAACGATTTGAAGTTTTTGGAACCTTAACAAAAACGGAAACGGTTTTTACAATCGATCAAAAAATTATCCCCGGAACTTTGGTTTTTGAAGCGCTGAAACCATTTCCCGGGTATTATTCCGATTCTCCAACAGGAGCTATACCTGTTTATATGTATCTGGCCCTCGAAGAACAATATGAGCTTGAAGATATTTTGCGCGCATCTCAAAAAGTTCAACTTGAGTTTGATGTTCGTTTCGATGCAGGGAAAGGGTTTCTTCAGATTTATGACACAAAGTACAACGTTCTGCGCGTCAGGCATCTAAAAGATTACAACTTGCTTGAAAAGCTTCAAAGATCCTTCACTGAGAATGGTATTCGTTTTTTGCATAAATCGAAAAAATACAAGGACGAATTGGTGAAAATCAGGATCATTAAATTTTTCTCGCTCGAAGAAATTGCTGAAAATATTTACCTTGATAAGCGGGAAAAAAATCATGCTTACTTCGAAATTCCACGCTACCTGAATTGGAACGAATTTGAGGCCTTAAACAACAAGGTGAAATACAATTGGGTGGAAAGTAAATTTGATGCAGCAAAGGCTTCATTTTATTATGAGGGCGAATTGCACGAGGTGATCCGTATTTATTCAGATAAAATCGGGCCTGAATACCTTCAGGAATTGAGAAAATTGTATTTGGATAAAATGAAATAATCTGTAACATGAATAAACTTGTAATGATTACCTTGTTGCTTGCCTTATTCCTTCAGGAAACAAAAGCGCAGCAAAAACTTTTCAAAGAAACTGAAGAACAGAAAAATGAACGGATGGCCTGGTGGAAGAACGACCGGTTCGGAATGTTTATTCACTGGGGATTGTATGCGCTTCCTGCCCGCCACGAATGGGTGAAAAATCAGGAACGGATTACGGACGAAAATTACCAGAAGTACTTCGATAATTTCAATCCTGATTTGTACAATCCGCGCGGATGGGCTAAAATGGCCAAAGCTGCCGGTATGAAATACGCGGTAATTACCACGAAACATCACGAAGGTTTCTGTTTGTTCGATTCAAAATTTACCGACTACAAAGCACCAAAAACAGCCATTGGCAGAGATTTGCTCAAAGAATGGGTGGATGCTTTCCGTGCAGAAGGGTTGAAAATTGGTTTTTACTACAGTCTCATCGACTGGCATCATCCTGACTTTACAATCGACCGCGTTCATCCGCAGCGAACAGATGATAAAGCAAAATTGGCTGAACTGAACAAGAATCGCGACATGGGCAAATACCGTGAATACCTGCACAATCAGGTGCGCGAATTGCTTACCAATTATGGAAAAGTGGACATGCTTTGGCTCGATTTTTCATATCCGGGCGAAAATGGCAAAGACAACAAAGACTGGGATTCTGAAAAACTCATCAAAATGGTTCGTCAGCTACAACCTGCCATTCTGGTAAACGATCGTCTCGACCTGAAAGAGTATGAAGATGGCTGGGATTTTACGACTCCCGAACAGTACAAAGTTGCCAAATGGCCTGAAGTAAACGGCAAAAAAGTGGCTTGGGAAACCTGCCAGACTTTCAGCGGATCATGGGGTTACTACCGCGATGAGCATACCTGGAAAAATACCAAACAGTTGCTCGTTTTATTGATCGAATCGGTTAGTAAAGGCGGAAATTTACTCCTGAATGTTGGCCCGACAGCCCGCGGAATGTTTGATGAACGTGCTGAATCGGCGCTGAGCTCAATGGGCAATTGGATGAAATTGAACAACCGTTCCATTTATGGCTGCACGCAGGCTCCCGATGAATTCAAGGTTCCTGAAAACAGCTTGCTAACCTACAATCCAAAGACCAACCGTTTGTACATTCACTTGCTGGATTATCCACTGCAGAATTTTAATTTGCCTGATTATGCCGGGAAAATTAAATATGCACAATTCCTGCACGATGCGTCAGAAATTAAAATTACAGCCCGTTACGGACATGGAATGAAAGAAGGCGAAAACCCAACCGATATTAATTTGAGTTTACCGGTCACTAAACCCAGTTTGGAGATTCCGGTTATAGAATTGATTTTGAGGTAGATTGACTGAACTCAGCAGGTGACTCAAAGTCACCTGCTGAGTAATTGAAAATCACCAACTGAGTAAACGAAGTCCACTTGCAAGACTATCAATATACTAACCCAAATTCATTTCTGCGTTCTTTATTGATAAGTTTTCCATTTCTTAATCCGGCATAATCTCTGGCTGACGAAAACTCCCAATCTTCCTTTATTTTCACAAATCCATCTTTGACTGGATTTGCATGGATATAGTCGAAACATACTTGAGGATATTCCTTTACCGGATCTGAAATGTTGATGATAGCACCATAATTTGACTGAAACCATGCAGGAGAAATACCTTCTAACTGGGTTAAGCAGCTCGTCTTTGTGCGATTTTGAAACAGGCTTCCGGTTAAATTCTCTTGCTTTTGGATTGCCCTGGTGTATGAACGCAAAATAATTGAAATAGAATCATTCAGCGAACGCCTTTTAGTGAGCAGGTGACTTTGAGTCACCTGCTCACTAATCTCCACCTCGATATTATTGATATGTACCATTAAATGGAAATGACTTGGCATTAAGCACCATGCAAGAATGTCGGCATGTGGTAAAATGTTTTTCTTGATTTTGTCAAGAAAAAACAGATAATTTTCTCTGTTGAAAAAGATCTTTTGTGAATTGTTGCCACGATTGTAAATGTGATAAAGATGCGATTGTTCGAATTGCATATTCTTTTTTGACGACAATTTATGGAAATGAATTTCATTCACCAAAAATATTTTTGGGAACTCCAGACTCAGCAGGTGTCTCAAACATACTCAGCAGGTGACTCCAAGTCACCTGCTGAGTAAACAAATCCCTTTCTTTTATGTAGATATTACAATAAGAAAATCTATTTTTATAACCTGAAACTTAAACCAAACCACTATGAAAATGAAAACGTTTCTATTTTTTGCAATCATTTTACTCCTGAATATTGCATCAAAACTGAACGCGCAACCGCTGCAAATAAACGAGCACGAGTATTTCGAAAAACCCGGACTGAATGTGATGGTCTTTTTCGATATTTATCCTGAAGGACATCAGGGAGCTGTTGGCATTATCCAGAACGGAACACGGGTTGCAACCAACGGTGATTTGCGTCTGGAGCCAACTCCCGGCCAGTGGCAACCCATTCCAAAGGTTGGCAAACGTTCGGCTGACCGCAGCAAAAACGAAATCAGCGTAAAATGTACTTATCCCGATTCAAGCATCAACCGAAAAGGTTTTAACCCGGTTGAATACCCCGATTTGTATTTCACTTACAATGTTCGGGTCGTGGGCGAAGGCAATAAATTCCACATTCTGGTCGATCTCGACAAACCGCTTCCGGCAGGTTGGGAAAAGAAAGTCGGCTTCAACTTCGAATTGTTTCCGGCCATATTATTCGGCAAAAGCTGGTACCTCGATCAGCAATCAGGTATTTTTCCCACTCAGCCAAATGGCCCTATGGAAAAAGATTTGGATGGCGACTGGCAGGCTTTCCCGATGGCAACCGGCAAAAAATTAACCATCGCTCCTGAAACTGCTGCTCAAACCATGGTCATCGAAAGCAAAGGTCAGCCGCTGCAATTGCTCGACGGACGTTTCTATCACAACAACGGTTGGTTCGTAGTTCGCTCGCTGGTCACTC
>CAMDGL010000116.1 GCA_945897845.1 Chitinophaga pinensis
ATCAGCCACTGACGCACAAATTCCTTTGAAAGCTGCTTCTGATTTTCGCCTTTTGCAAGTCTTTCCTCATAACCTTCGGCATAAAAGTAGCGAGATGAATCAGGAGTATGAATTTCGTCAATCAGATAGATCTTCCCATCTTTTTTTCCAAACTCATATTTGGTATCTACCAGGATCAAGCCTTTTTCCGCAGCAATTACGGTACCGCGCCGAAATACTTCACGTGTATAACTTTCAAGCATTTCGTAATCTTCTTTACTCACAATGCCCTGATCAATAATTTCTTCTCTTGAAATATCTTCATCATGGCCTTCGTATGCCTTGGTAGTTGGAGTTAAAATTGGCTCCGGAAATTTCTGGTTTTCAACCATTCCGTCGGGCATTGGCACTCCGCACAAAACTCTTTTTCCGCTGCGATATTCACGCCAGGCGTGCCCGGTTAAATAACCACGAATGACCATTTCTACTTTGAATGGTTCGCAATGATGACCCACCGTTACATTTGGATCGGGTGTGGCTACTTTCCAGTTTGGGACAATGTCGCTTGTGGCATCCAGAAACTTAGCAGCTATCTGATTCAATACCTGTCCTTTATAAGGAATTCCTTCAGGTAAAACAACATCGAAAGCTGAAATACGATCGGTAACCACCATCACCAGATATTCGTCGTTGATGTTGTAAACATCTCTCACTTTTCCATGATAGACGTCTTTCTGTCCGGCAAAATTAAAATCGGTACGTGTTAATGCTTTGCTCATTTTTCTTCGGTTTTATCTGTTTTGTTTTTATCTTTTTCCTTTTCACGACGTAAAATTTCGTGCGCATGGTGTTTTTCGTAAGCCATTACGATATCGCGCACCAATCGGTGGCGTACGATGTCTTTTACTTCGAACTGAACAAACGAAATATTGGGAATGTTTTTCAGTATTTTCTTTGCAAGTATCAATCCTGAAGGGCTGTGTATTGGCAAATCTATCTGCGTTTCGTCACCCGTGACTATAAATTTAGTGTTTAGTCCCATTCTGGTGAGGAACATTTTTAGCTGAAGTACAGTTGTATTTTGTGCTTCGTCCAGAATCACAAAAGCATTGCTGAGTGTCCGTCCGCGCATGAATGCCAGCGGGGCAATCTGTATGATTCCGTCCTTCATAAATTCATCCAGTTTTTTTGCCGGAATCATGTCCAAAAGTGCATCATACAAAGGCTGCAAATACGGATCAATTTTTTCTTTCAGATCACCGGGCAGAAAGCCGAGTCGCTCACCTGCTTCAACAGCCGGCCGGCTAAGGATAATCCGTTTTATTTCACGGTTTTTCAATGCTCTGACAGCCAACGCGATTGCTGTATATGTTTTTCCGGTTCCTGCCGGGCCAATGGCAAAAATAAGGTCTGAAGTTTTACTTACTTCAACCAGAACTTTCTGGTTTGGAGTCCTTGCCCTAATTGCCTTTCCATTGATGCCAAACAAAAGTATGTCTTTTTCTTCGTCAATTGTCTCGACGATACCTTCTTCGTCCAGAAATACCTGATTGATAATATCATCGGGCAAAACATTGAACTGATTGTAATGATCCAAAATCAGGTGGAATTTCTTTTCAAACCGGAGGATCTCTTCATCGTCGCCCTTGAGAATTACATCGTTGCCACGATATACAATAATCAATTTGGGAAAAAAGGATTTGATAAGGTTCATTTTGGCATTGTTCACACCGAAAAATTCCAGCGGATCAATACCTTCCAGATGAATTAGTTTTTCAAACATAGATGAATGCAGCATTTTTTGCATTGCAAAAATAACCACTTTTACCAGATTAATTCCTCTGTTTCGAACTTTTGTGTACATTTGTCAGCGAATAGGTTTCCGATTTTTCGGAATGTAAAAGGGAAACAGGTGAATCCTTTAAAATGGATGATTCCTGTACAGTTCCCGCTGCTGTAAGTCCTGTATAACTTTTTAATGATTTGCCACTGTCCGTCCCGATTGCTATCGGGAGGGGCGGGAAGGGGTTAAAAAGGGGATAAGTCAGAAGACCTGCCTGTTCGAGTCTGGATTTTGACGCTTTCGGCGAAAAAGCAAAAAACCGTATCCTTTTCATTTTTCAATCCTGAAAAGCTGCAAAATCCAATCGAAAATTAAGTTTTTTGCAGCAAATGAGCCATTTTTTATATAGTCGTAAATTATGTATGATCAGCATCTTTCTGTTGATTATTCTGAAAGTTCAGGGACAGTTTGCCTCTGGGGTCTCCGATTATTTACCGGCACCCGGACAATACACCAATGCCGAATTTATTGGTACACCATCAGCTGCAAATTCTCTGGTTGGAACCAACCGTGGATTGGTGAGCCTCGGAGCATTTGGCGGATCGATCGTAATTGAATTTTCTTCAGGAATTAAAAATGATTCTAATAATCCATACGGTGTTGACTTTACAATATTTGGAAATGCAACGACAACATGGTCGGAGCCTGGAATCGTTCAGGTAATGAAGGATGAAAATAAAAACGGGCTTTCGGATGACAGATGGTACGAGATTGCCGGAAGTGATCATTTCTGGAATACGACCATTTCAAACTATGAAATTACTTACCAAAACAGCGGTTTATATTCTTCAGCCGATATTTACTGGACTGACAATCAGGAAAAATCCGGCGTGATTCCTGTAAATAGTTTTCACCTTCAAAGTTATTATCCTCAGGCAGAATTATTTCCGAAGGTGGCGGTTGATAAGTTTACACTGAGCGGAACACGGCTCAAGGGCCAAATTGATTTGTCGAATCCGGGAGTGGTGAATTCTTTCCGCAGGGCATTCGGATATGCCGACAATACTCCGGTTGTTTCAGCAAGTGAAAAATTACCTGATAATCCTTACACGATTGCAATTGAAGGAAGTGGCGGCGATGCCATTGACATTGATTGGGCGGTTGACAAAGATGGGAATCGTGTAAAACTGGATGAAATTCATTTTATCAGGATTTATAATGGCATGAATGCACTGGCCGGGTGGTTGGGCGAAATTTCGACTGAAATTACCGGTATCCGCGATGTGGAGCCTGCCTCGGTAAATGGTTCGCGATCGATGGTTGTAATTCAGGACCTTCCGCCAAAAATTATGGTAGGAGAGGCCATCAATGTAAATGCGTTATTTTTTGAATCTGGAATAAAAGTTAAAAATGCGAACATTGTTTGGTCAACTAATAATTCTGAATTGGCAGTTATTGAAAATGGTCAGCTTAAAGCTTTGCAAAACGGGAAAGTTCGCCTTCGTGCTTCAAATTCAGGTATTTATGCAGAAAAAGAATTGGAAATATTCTCAGCCGGGAAAGCATTAATAACGCTCACAACCAATAGTTTGAAGGTTAATGACAGGCTTGAACTGACTGGCAAATTGACTGATCAGAATGGAAATATTCTGACCGGAATTACCCCAAAATGGAGGATTGACGACCAATCGGTTGCTGAACTTATTCAGGTTGACGGAACTTTTTTTCTAAAAGGAAATCAAACCGGAAAATGTTGGTTGTATCTTGAATCAGTTGAAATTAAGTCACTTCTCGATTCTTTGCAAATTCAGGTTATTCCTGAATCTGCCATGAAAAAGGTTTTTATAGCGGTTAAAACTACTGAAAAAACTTTGGTTCCGCGCCATTCAGTTTGGGTTGAAACCATTGATCTGACTTCCAAAGTCGATCGGGCGCAAAAAACTTATCAGTTAACTGATACATCTTTTGTTTCACTTGCCCACGCATTGGCCGTCACCTATAAAAATACAGAATTAGAAAATGAATGGGCGTTCCGGGATGATGCAGAAGGTGGGTCAGCGCTTTATTTATGGCGCATTCCGGCGAATGAGGAAGGATCAATGGTTTATCATTCAGGATACGGCGGGTCGCGAACTTCTGCTTCTTACCGCAAAACATGGGTGGTGATGCTGAATCAACAACCCTACGTGACCGGACTGGACAAAATAAAAGTGAACAACAACGATGAAATATTGGTGTATCAAATTGCCGACAATGAAATTCCATGGTCGGTAACGCATTTGACAACAGGCTCAGATTCATTAAAACTGAATCAGAATGTTGACCTTCAGTTAATAAACTATTTTTGTTCCATGAATCAGAACCGAACGGTTTCGATCAATTCGTCCGAAGTTCTGGCTTATCAGACTGTTAAAATCGAACTGCAAAATTCTACCAAAAGCGGCACAACTTACACAACCGATGAATTCGGGAAACTCGCTGTGACAATAGAGAAAGCTGGTGATTATCTGTTTGTTTCTGGATTGGATGCCTCAAAACTATTTGTGGAATCAACCACCTCAAATGGAACCAATTTTTCAAATGGGCTTTCCTGCAAAGTTTACCCCAATCCTTTCACAAATTTTCTCCGGATAGAATGTTTTTCTGCCGTTCAATCGGTTGAAGTAGTTGATTTGCAGGGAAAAATAGTTTATTCTGAACCAAATTTGCAGGGAAAAATCGATTTATCTTACCTTCCTTCAGGACTTTATATTCTAAAAGTTAAGTCGGGAAAGCAGGCTTTTCAGCAGAAATTAATCAAACAGTAAGTTCGTGAATCAGTATAAAAGAGCGAATTGGAAGTTTTTGGACAAATCTGTTTTTGCCATTCTGTTTCTATTGCTGATAACTTTTAACCTTGAAGCTCAAAAAATTACTGATACCATTTCGATTGAAGAAGTGCCGGTTTTTGGTAGGAAAATGATAGAAGATGTTGGAACCATGACCACCCATATTGATACATTGGTTTTGCAAATGCTGAAAACACAAACCGTTTCAGAACTGCTGTCATCTTATTCTCCTGTTTTTATTAAATCATATGGAAGAGGCTCAACTGCAACCGCTTCGTTTCGTGGAACAGCGCCATCGCATACACAGGTTTACTGGAACGGAATGAAGCTCAACTCGCCCATGCGTGGTGATGTCGATTTTTCACTGTTTCCCGTCTATTTTATCGATGATTTAAGCCTGCAACATGGCGGAAGTTCTTTAAAATCAGGTTCAGGTGCATTGGGCGGCAGTGTTTTAATCAACAACAAACCCGACTGGGCCGACCGTTTCAGCGTCCGGTTTGTTCAAACGCTCGAAAGTTTTTCAACCCACAAAGAGTATCTCAATCTTGGATTTGGAAACGGCAAAATTCAGTCTAAAACACGGGTTTTTTCCGATCGCAGCAAAAATGATTTTCCTTATTTCAACTACGGAGTTTTGCCAATGCACGATGATGTTCAGAAGAATGCACGATACAGCAAATCAGGTTTACTTCAGGAAGTATATTCGCGGTTTAAAAATCAATCGGTTTCGGCCAAATTGTGGGCTTATCAAAGCGATCGCAACCTTCCGCAGCTGATGTCGTTTGAAGGCGATGTCCGGAAAGAAACCCAGAATGACCAGAATATACGTGCCGTTCTTAACTGGAAAAATGTTGAAGAAAAGAGCAAGTTGGAATGGTTGGTTGGATTGAATATGAGCCGGTTAGATTATTTTAGATCGAGTACTGAAGCAAACTTTGTGAATTTCGACAGCCAAAGTCAAGAGCGAAGTTTTACCAATCAGTTCAACTATGACTGGACACCAAAGGAGACCATAAATTTTAGCTGGTCGTTGAATACCACTTACAATGCAGTTTCTGTGTATGATAAAGCTCAGAAAACCGGCTATGATCAGGACCAACTGGCTTTTTCATTGCTGAATTCAGCTCATATCATGCTACTTCCGCAGTGGGCAATTTCATTTCTATTCCGGAGCGAAATGTGCGATGGCCGGTTAATTGGTTTTATTCCGTCGTTTGGAACTGAATTTTGGCTGGATAAAAAGCAACTGAATTCAGTAAAGCTCAACCTTTCACGAAATTATCACCAACCCAGCCTGAATGATTTGTATTGGCTTCCCGGAGGTAATCCGGATTTAAATCCTGAAGATGGTTTTTCAGGTGATCTGGCGTTCGCATTCAAGGGGCAGGAGGGAAGCGCTACCTTTTCTGGTCAGATTACCGGATTTGCCTCTTTAATCGATAACTGGATTGTATGGCAACCATCCGCCAGCGGAGCTTATTACTGGGAAGCGAACAACCTTCGGAAAGTGTTTGCCCGTGGCGCTGAAATTCAGGTTTCTGGACAGTTTAATGCTGCTAATGGGCTGTTGTTGAGTTTGCGTGGCAATTATTCGTATTCGGCCACTTCGAACATTGACGCAGTTCCATCGGTAGATGAATCGCGCGGCAAACAATTGATTTACATACCAAAACACAAAGCAAACCTTTTTGCAGAAGCCGATTTTAAGGATTATTACCTGAAAATAAATGCGCCTTTTACCGGAAAAAGATATACTTCGAGCAATAACGTAGAATCGGACTACGAAAAGGTGTTGAATTACTATTGGTTGCTCAATTTGACTGCGGGAAAGAGGTTTCATTGGGACCGCATTCAGGCAGATGTTTCTCTCAATGTGGAAAATCTGACCAATGAAGATTACATGGCAATTTTATGGCGGCCAATGCCCGGAAGATATTATTCGTTGACGGTTCAAATACAATTCAGAAAATGAAGAAGCTTTTTTATATCCTGATTGGTGCATTTGGACTTTTCGCCTGTTCTGAAAGCCCCGTTGATACGGTGTTTTTCGATTTTACAGGTAACCGGGGAGTTTACATCGTAAATCAGGGGAATTTCATGTACGGCAATTCGTCTTTGTCATTTTATGATCCGGCGACCAAAAGGGTGGTTAATCACGTATTTCAGGCCCGAAACGGTGCGCCTTTGGGCGATGTGGCGCAATCGATGAGCATTTGGGACAATCTGGGTTTTGTGGTGGTAAACAATTCAGGCAAAATTTATATAATTGATAGCCGCACTGCCGAATACAAGGGAAGCATCACCGGATTAAGTTCGCCCAGATACATTCATTTTGTCAATTCGCAAAAAGCATACATCACCGATCTGTATGCCCGGAAAATTACCATTTTCGATCCTTCAACTTTCCGTATTACCGGTGAAATTCCGGTCAGCAATTCAAAATCTGAATTCAACCAGCACCCGACAGAACTGATGATTCAGTATAAAAACATGGTTTTCACCAATTGTTGGTCATACGACAATAAAATACTTGTCATCGACACAAATACAGATCAACTGGTAGATTCAATTGAAGTGTTTAAACAGCCAAATAGTCTGGTAATTGACAACGATAACAAGATTTGGGTATTGACAGATGGCGGATTTGATGGTAGTCCGTATGGCTATGAAAGACCCGGATTATTAAAGATTGATGCTGAAACCCGCGAAATTGAGCGGTCATTCCGATTTGCTTTGGGCGAACATCCGCTCAGTCTTTGTTTGAATTTCGGAAAAGATTCTTTGCTGTTCCTGAACCGGCATGTATGGAAAATGGCCACTTCGGATAAAAAACTTCCGGAGCAACCATTTATAATTTCAGCGAACACCAATTTATATGGCGGTTTTTATAGTTTGGCCATCGACCCATCGAATTCTGAAATCTATGTGGGCGATGCGATTGATCATGCTCAGAATGGGATTGTTCGCCGATTTGCGACTTCCGGAAAACTGATTGATGAATTTAAAGTTGGAATCTCTCCCGGTGGATTTGCATTTAAGGTCGATTAAAAAATAGGCACTTCACGCTTGAATGTTTCATCAAGCGAAATGAAGGTTTCGGTGCTGGCAATGCCTCCAATTTTCTGAATTTTATCGCTCAGAATATCTTTCAAATGCTCATTGTCTTTGGCATATACTTTTGCAAATATGGCGTATTGCCCGGTCGTGTAATGACATTCAACGATCTCCGGAATAGTCTTAAGTTGTTCGGTTACGGTTGAGTACAAACTGCCTTTTTCGAGGAAAATGCCAATGTAGGTGCAGGTTTTGTAGTCAATTTTCTTTGGATCGATGTGATAGCCTGATCCAACAATTACATCAAGTTCTATCATCCGGTTTACGCGTTGGTGCACCGCTGCTCTCGAAACTCCAACTTCTGCGGCAACATCTTTAAAAGGAATGCGTGCATTTTTTGAAATGATTTCCAGTATTCTCAGGTCTATGTCGTCCAGTTGATGTCTTAACGTCATGGTAGATTTTTTAATTGATTTGGTTTATTTGATGGGAACCTGACGTTTAAATTCCATTTCAAGTGAAATAAAGGTTTCAGTCCTGGCAATTCCTTCAATTTCCTGTAAATCTTCGTCAATTAATTTTTTCAGGTGCTTATTTGTCTTGGTCTGAACTTTAATAAAAATTGCATAAGACCCTGTTGTATAATGACATTCAACTATCTCCGGAATTTTCACCAGTTCCTCCACAACCGTTTTGTGGTATTTTGCCTTTTCCAGGTAAATACCCATGTATGCGCAGGTGAAATAGCCAAGTTTTTGTGGATTTACCAAAAATTCGCTGCCCGAAACGACTCCAAGGTTCAGCAAACGTTGAACGCGCTGATGAATAGCTGCTCCGGAAACTCCACATTCGCGTGCTACTTCAAGAAATGGAATTCTGGCGTTTTTAGTGATCAGTTTAAGGATCTTTTCGTCCAGTTCATCAATATTGGGTAGTGGTTCAATATGCAAGTCATTCATAATGTATGATTATAACAGTCGTTTGTAAATTTGAAAGTCAAAGGTATAAAAAATGATTAAATTTTAAATAATCTGGTAAATAATCATCCTGTTTGTTAACATCTGAAAGTAAAACCGTTAAAATCGACATTGTATTAAATATTGGATTTGATGATTTTTCCTGATTTTATTATCTAAATAATCGATTCCATCACTAAAAAATTGCCTGATCGTCCTGCCGATATACTTCCCGGTAAATATGCATTTTTATTTCATCAAATTCCACTGGTGAAATCCTTTCAGGGAAACTCATTAACAGCATTTTAACTTTATTTTTATCAGGAGAGTATGGTGGCTGATAATAAATTTCCTCACAAACCGAAAATCCGGCCTTCTCGTAGAAAGCAACTCTCTGCCGGGCTTCACCGGTATTTGGTTCTTCCACTTCAACAATTAATGTTGTTGGATTTTCTGCAATAACCTGATTCAAAACCAAAGTACCGATTCCTTTTCCACGTTTCGATTCCCGAATTGCGAAATGCTCAATAAATACAAAGTCTGGTAAATTCCAGACAGTGATTAATCCAACTAATTCCTGATTATCAAGTACCTCGTTCAGGATAAAATTTGAATGTTGGAGCAATTCCTTTATTTCCTGCCAATCCCTTCTTTCGTCAGATGGAAACGAACCGACATAAATTGCTTTAAGATCTTCGCTCAAATCGTGTGAATCGGAAACCGGGATCAACTTTATCATCATCTTAATCATCCAGCTTTTGGCGATTTTGTTTAATGTCGGCTTTTATTCGTTTTCCGGTCAATCGTTTTTCTACAGAACTCCGGGTTGGCCGGGTACTTTTGCGGCGTTTAACCGGACGCAAAGCCTTCTCAATCAATTCATACAGTTTTCTGATGGCATCTTCCTTGTTAACAAGCTGCGAACGGTCTCGTTGCGAAACAACAATCAGGAATCCATCTAAACTGACTTTAGCCGAAAGCTTTGAAAAAAGTATTTCTTTCTGATCGTCAGTTAAAATCACGGAATTTTGAATGTTGAAACGAAGTTCAATTTTTGAATTTACCTTGTTAACATTCTGTCCGCCAGGGCCACTGCTGCGCGAAGCCTGAAAAATAAATTCGGCTGATAGATCCGGGATATTTAAAATCGCATCTGACATTTGACTTTATTTTTTATCCTGAATAACCGGATAGGTTATATTTTCTCTTCCTGATTTGTTCTCATAATAATAGGCAACTTTTTCAATGGCTTTCCTAATACTCACATTGATTGGATTGTAATCGTTGGCCATGTGGCTGTCAAGGAAATAGATCTGATAATAAAAATCGGTGACCATCGGAATTTCCATGCCCGAATTAATGCGTTCCATGGCAGTTTTGAACTCCAGCGGGTACTCATTTTTCATGTGGGAGCATGTGTAAATCGCCAGTTTAGAGTTTTTATCTTTTATTCCTGAAAAGCCAAAAAGCCTGCAAACCATGCCGCGGTGTTCGTAATTCGTACAACCTGCAGTTTGCCCCGGAACCTGATTGATGGCCAGATTGATGCAATGTTCCGGATTGGTAGCTATCCGATCTAAAGCTGCTTCGTGAAGATTATTTTTAAACAGATAATAAGCGAGCGGAAGAAATTCAAGGACATTGGCTTCCAAATCCTTTTTCAGGCAGCACAGGTTGCAATTCGTGAGACACTTGAGATTTGATTGCTTGCCAAATTTTTCAGTTTCCCTGTCCAATTGTTTAAAAACCCGCTCAATTTTTTTGATTTTGTCCAACATAGAATTAACCCGTGTAAAGTGTCCCAAATTTAGTTGAAATGTTGATTAATCAGGTGTGATTCAGAAAAGATAATTCCTGAGAAAAGGACACCCGGATCATGGTTCCCATGGAGTCGAAGGGCGATTGGAGATGCTTACCCGGGTTTGAACTTTGAAACGGTCGTTGACTTTGTATTGAATGAACATGCTGGCGCCTTTGATACTCATATCCTGAATGGTAGAATTCAATTTTGGTGTTTCAAATGCGGACCGCGCACCAAAACT
>CAMDGL010000117.1 GCA_945897845.1 Chitinophaga pinensis
AGCTTGCAGGTCGCCCAACTCGACAGTATTGCACTTAACGGACAAAAGACTTTTGACAATGAAATGTCGCTCCTTCGCCAGGGAAATGTTGATTCAACAAAGGTTCTGTATTTCAATGGATTTGAAACAAGCGCGACAGAAGGTTCATTTGCAGGATCAGGCGCATTCGCCGGAACCTTGGGAGATTGGAGTCATCCTTTGTCGGAAAAGTTGAGAAATGGAATGCCCGGCGATTCCTGCGAGTTGCTGTTCTGGGTAAAAGGATACGAAAAAGACTTGTTTGCCCGATCTATTTTTGAATTTGTACAGAAAGACGGAGAACAGGTGGTAGAATACAAATACGATCAGTTACAGCATTTCTACAGTGGATTTAAGGATGATTGGATGCGAATCAGAATTCCGTTTGTGTTGAAATCAGAAAACGATCTGGTAATGCTGGCCATCCGCAATCCAGATTTGAAAAGTTACCCGTTGGTGTTGGATGAAATAATTATCCGGAAGCAACCATAGTTAACATGTAAGCCGATTCACTTTATGCCTCATTCAATAAATCATCATTAGAACGAAAAAAAAATGTTTGAAAACTATCCGAAAGTAAGAACAAAATTGCCATTGGAATTTCAGAAAATATATTCTGAACATTATAAAAACAACCGCGAAGGCGGAACCTCGGCATCGTCGGTCGCGCAAAAAATGGAAGCATGGCTCCATCACAAAGTTGCAAAAGACCTGAAAGACGGAAAGAACAGATCTACACTGGAAATCGGAGCAGGAACACTGAATCAGTTAATGTATGAAAACACTGCGCCTTATGATATCATTGAACCCTTCCACGAACTTTTCATCAACTCTAAATTCAAAAACAGGGTCAATAAAGTATATGACGATATTGATGAAATAAGTGAGTTAAATAAATACGACCGGATAACTTCAATAGCAACATTCGAGCACATTACCGACCTTCCGAAAGTGGTTGCAAAGTCGTGTATTCTTCTGAATGAGCAGGGTACTTTGAGGGTTTCAATTCCGAATGAGGGAACCATTCTTTGGAAAATGGGTTATAAATTTACCACCGGCGTAGAGTTCAAATTAAAATACGGCCTCGATTACAGCATTTTAATGAATTACGAACATGTTAATACAGCCGATGAGATTGAGCAGGTACTGAAATATTTCTACGGAAAAGTTAAATGCTCCTGCTTCGGTTTAAACAGAACATTCGCTTTTTATCGCTTTTATGAATGTTCAAAACCGAGGATTGAATCCGCAAAAGGGTATTTAAATTCGCTAAAGGGGTAGTAAAATAAAAACCCCCTGAAATACGGATAGAAAAATCTTTCCATAAGTTAAGAATTTCCAGCACGCCATGACATAACGTAAACTATCCGTATTCGGGGGGTTATATTATTTTCGTAAAACCAATTGTTTGATGATTTTACTACAACAACCAAAAATGCGAAGTTGTTTGCGGTTAGGTTAAATTAGTTGGAAATGTACTCCCCGCCACCACCGTATAAAAATCTTCCGGATTCAGATATTGTTGGGCCAATCGCATCAGCTCTTCGGAAGTAATATTTCGTAAAACATGCAGGTAGTTGTCGTAAAACGAATAATCCAAATCGAAGTCATTGATGGCTTTGAAACTTCCGGCAAGGGCAAAAGGGCCGTCAAAGTCGCGTAAAAATTCGCCCAGCAGATAACTTTTCACCGTCTCCAATTCATTTTCCGATACCGGTTCGGTTTGCAGCCTTTTCATTTCAATCGCAATTTCATTCAGCGTCGGTTCAATATATTCATTTCCTACTTCAGTGGTAATAATCAGGTAACTGACATGTTTCAGTGAAAGCACAAAACTGCCGATTCCGTAGGTATATCCTTTTTCTTCGCGAATGTTGGTCATTAACCTCGACCCGAAATAACCTCCCAAAATAGTAACAAGCACCGATAGCGCGTGATAATCCGGATGGTTTTTGGGAACCCAGAACTTCCCCATCCGAACAGCCGACTGAATGCCATTGGCCTTTTCGACATGGTGAAATTTATGCGGATCAGGACTAACTTCGTAGTAGGGCGTTTCTATTGTATTTCGCTGCCAGTCGGCGCCGCCGAAATGCGCTTCCAAAAGGGCCAAAACCGATTCATCAACCTGACCGGCCGCAATTATCCGGCAATTTCCGGAGTGATAAAAAGATTGATAAAACTCCACCAACATCTCGCGGCTGACCTGATCAAAATCTTCAATCTTGTTGGTAATTGCATATGGATGAGCTTCTCCAAACATTACCTGTGTGAATTTTTTCTGGCAAAGAGTTTTTACTTTCTGGTTTTCGAGCAGAAATTTTTGCTTGTTTTTATCAATCAGCACTTCAAGTTCATACTGCGGAAAAACCGAATGTTTGATCATGTTTTCAGTAATCTCCAAAATGGTTGGCAAATATTTCCCAAGGCTGATAATATTGAAATTGCCATAGTTCTGATCGGCCATCAGTTGAATGTAGGCTCCGTAAAAATCGAATTTTTCGCCGATTTCGGCTGCCGAAAAGTTGGAACTCCCCTCTTCAAGCATCGAATTGCACAGGCTGGCAACCAGATTGGCTGGCTGAAACCATGTCCCTGCTTCAAAAATAAAATCAATTTTAACCACGTCCTGCGAACCGGCATTGACAAAATAAACCGGAATGCCATTTGAAAGCAGCCGTTTTTCTGCCTGAACCATGTCGATGTGCTCGATTGGATGAACGGTTGGCTGTATTTTACGATTCAACATGTTCTGACTTTTTAGCAATGTAATTTAAAACGGAGCAATTTTCGGTGCGAAAGATTTGTTGTGCCACTTCCTGAATTTGTGCACTTGTAACCGATCGGTAAAAATCAACCTGTGAGTTGATCAGGTCAGCGTCCTGCAAAATCTCATTGGTCGCCAGGTTCATCGCTTTGTTCAGGTAATTCATCTCGCTGTATTCAATGTTGGCTTCCACCTTATTCTTCACTTTTTCGAGCTCGTATTCCGAAACCCGTTCCTGTTTCATCCGGTCGAGTTCTTTCTCAATGGCTTTTCTGGCAGTTTCGAGCGAAATCCCGTTGCTCGGTTTTCCTGAAACGACAAACAATCCGGGCTCGTTATCTCCCGAAAGATAAGCGTCAAGTTCGGTAAACATTTTTTCCTTCTGAACAAGATTCAGATACATGCGAGATGAATTTCCGTTTGAAAGCACATCAGAAATCAGATCGGTTGCGTAATAATTCGGATCAAGGCGATCGGGCATGTGATATGCCATGTAAATTGTATCATTCGGAACATCGCGCACCACCGACTGTTCGCGAATTTCGGTTTGTTCAGGTTCCTGCGGAATTGAACGCGGTTTAACAGCCCTGTTCGGAATAGGTCCAAACCAGCGGTCAGCAAGGGTTACCACCTTGTCAAAATCCACATCACCAGCAACAACCAGCACTGCATTGTCAGGAGCGTAATGCGCAAAGAAAAAATCCTTCACCTGCTGCATGGTCGCCTTTTCAATGTGGCTGATTTCGCGTCCGATGGTCGGCCACTGATAAGGATGAACTTTGTAAGCCAGTTGGCGGAGCAAGGCCCAAACATCGCCGTAAGGCTGGTTCAGGGTGCGCTGCTTAAACTCTTCAATCACCACGTTTCGCTGCACTTCAAGGCTAGATTTCGAAAATGCAAGTTCGAGCATCCGGTCCGATTCGAGCCAGAATCCGGTTTCAATGTTGTTTTTGGGAAGTGTCAGGTAATAATTCGTCAGGTCGTTCGAGGTAAACGCGTTGTTGTCGCCGCCCGCTTTTTGCAGTGGCTCATCGTACGACGGAATGTGCTTCGACCCTCCAAACATCAGATGTTCAAATAAATGCGCAAAACCGGTACGATCCGGATGTTCGTCGCGTGAGCCGACATTGTAGCAAACATCTATCGCCACCATCGGGGTAGTTTTATCCTGATGGACAATCACGGTCAACCCGTTTGCTAATTTGGTTCGTTCAAAATGTATCATAAATAAGTTTCAAGTTCAAAGTTTCAAGTTCAAAGTCCGGTGCCTGAGCTTGTAGAGGGCCAAATTCCCAAATCTTCACATTTTAAAATTGTTCATTCGTTCTTTGGCCTGTTGGTATTCCTGAAGCAGGTTTTCCATGATGGTTTTTACCGGAAGCACTTCGTTGATGATCGATGAAACCTGTCCGATTTCAAGTTCACCTTCCTCCAGGTCGCCTTCAAACATGCCTTTTTTAGCACGTCCGCGACCAAGCAAAACCCGCAGCGAATCAGCAGTTGCACCTTCCTGTTCCAGTTTATTTACTGTCTGAAAAAATTCATTTTTAATCAGGCGAACCGGTCCTATTTTTTTCAGAGCCAGTTTTGTATCACCTTCGGTCAATCCGGTGACCAGTTTCTTAAAATCGGGATGAGCCGACGATTCTTCTGAAATAGCGAACCGCGATCCGATTTGAACACCATCGGCACCCAAAGCCATCGCAGCCAGAATCGCCTCTCCGCTTCCGATGCCACCGGCTGCCATCAATGGCAGCGATGTAATTTTTCGAACAGCAGGAATCAATGTCAGGGTAGTTGTTTCCTCTTTTCCATTGTGACCACCAGCTTCAAAACCTTCGGCAACAATGGCATCCACTCCGGCTTCCTCGCATTTCATGGCAAAAGCAGAACTGGCAATTACATGTGCAACAATTATCCCGCGTTCTTTCAACCATGCGGTATATTTCTTCGGACTTCCGGCTGAAGTAAAAACAACCGGCACCTTTTCTTCAGCAATGATATTCATAATCTTATCCAGTTCAGGATAAAACAGAGGCACGTTTACCCCGAAAGGTTTATCGGTAGCCAGTTTTGTTTTCTGAATGTGTTCGCGAAGTATGTCCGGGTGCATGGAACCCGCGCCAATCAGGCCAAGTCCGCCATTGTTGCTAACTGCCGAAGCCAGCCGCCAGCCACTGCACCAAACCATTCCGCCTTGAATGATTGGATATTTAATTCCGAAGAGTTTACAAATCCGGTTTTCCATGTCAAATATTAATTCTGAAATTCGTCGCAAAGGTAGAAGAAAGAAAATAATTAACGGCTGTATGAGAAAATTCAAAATTGAGCAATGCTGTAATTAATACAATTAGAAAGTTAAAATGAATGAGTTAATACCGTATTTTGTCGCACCTATATTAAACAATACCTGAACCAATGATTCGCAGACTTATCTTTCTTGCTTTAATATTCTTTATTGCCTTAAATGGTGCAATCGCTCAAATCAATTTCGGGTCTTCCGCTTCGTTCAAATACCTGAAGGGCAAGGATGCAACAGACATACCAGCAAACTGGATGACAAGCAATTACATTCCTTCGGCATGGTTGACCGGCAGTATGCCTTTCAGATACGGTGACGGCACTGGTGGTACTTTGCTGGGCGATATGCAGAACAATTATTCAACGGTTTATTTGCTATCGACCTTCAATGTTCAAAATATTTCTTCCCTGAAAGATGTGTTCTTCTCTGTAAACTTTGATGACGGGTTCGTGGTTTGGATCAATGGTGAAGAAGTATTCAGTATAAATGCCCCTCTTAATAAAACATTCAACAGTTTTGCAACCGGGCAGCGTGAATCGGGCGTATTTGAAACCTACTCACTTCCGGCGCATGACATTGAACTGAAAGAAGGTATGAATTCCATTGCTATTCAGGGTTTTAACGTAAACATTGAAAGTTCTGATTTTTACCTTGATTTCAGGATGACAGCAGAAGTTGCCCTTCCACAGACATCTGATTCTCTAAAAGTGGTATTCAGCAAGCCAAATGGATTTTATGCCAGTCCGTTTGATCTTCGCCTTGATGCGCCAGACCAGACTTATACGATATTTTATACCATAGACGGAAGCAATCCGCAGACATCGGCAACTGCAATAAATGGTGGAAAGACCAAAACGCTGAAAATCGACCCTGCTACAACAAACGGACGGGCTAAAACTCCCTGCTTTATCGTAAGGGCATCGCTCAAAAAAGATGGCTTAGCCGCTTCATTTCCGCTCACGCAAACGTATATTTTTATTGATCAGGTAATTACTCAAACAAAACCTGGTGGTGATTGGCCTTCAGGAAATGTGAATGGCCAGATCATTGACCTCGAAATGGATCCGGATGTAACTGCCAACTCAAAGTACGCCGGACAAATGAAAAGTGCCATGACTGATATTCCATCTATTTCGGTGGTTTCCGATTTGAATTATCTGTTCAATCCGGTTACCGGAATTTATGTCAATGCCGATGGCCATGGCGACGACTGGGAGCGGTTTTGCTCGGTCGAATTAATTGATCAGAAGGGGACGCAGGGCTTCAACATCAATGCAGGGCTGAGGATCAGGGGCGGCTGGAGCAGGCATGATAACTACCCAAAACACGCTTTCCGACTTTTTTTCAGAAATGAATATGGCGCTGCAAAACTTAATTTCCCATTGTTCGGGGAGGAAGGTGTCAGTGAATTTGACAAAATCGATTTGCGCTGCGAACAAAATTATTCCTGGGCCAACAATGACAACAGATACCGGAATACAGCTGTCCGCGAAGTATTTTCACGCGATACACAACGCGATATGGGTCAGCCATATACCCGAAGCCGCTATTACCATTTGTACCTGAATGGTATGTATTGGGGTTTGTATCAAACTCAGGAACGCTCGGAAGCCAGATATGCAGAATCTTATTTTGGCGGAAAGAGCGATGATTATGATGTGGTTAAAGTAAATACTGATGTAAACTTCAATAAATCGATTGAAGCAACCGATGGCAATCTGGATTCTTGGAGACGTATTTACAATTTATGCAACAGTGGTTTTACAGGCAATTCAAATTATTTTTCACTCGAAGGAAAAGATCAAAACGGTAAGCCTGTAAAAGGTGGAGAGATCAAAGTCAACATTGACAATTTGATTGATTACATGCAAGTGATTTTCTATACCGGTAACTATGATGCTCCTACCTCGTCATTTGGCGACAACAAAATTGTCAATAACTTTTACTGCATTGACAAACGTGACGACAGATCAACCGGGTTCATCTTTTTTGCCCACGATGCAGAACACAGCATGATGATAAATGCTGAAAATGTTGGAATTGGGTTGAATGAAAACAGGGTCACATTGAGTAATATGAATGTAAGTGGTTTTGAATATTTTCATCCTCAGTGGCTTCATTACAAACTAACTTCGAACAAAGAATACCGACAGAGATTTGCCGACAGGGCATACAAAAACTTTTTCAACAAGGGGGTTTTTACTCCTGTAGCTGCCAAAGAAAGATTTCAGAAACGGGCACAAAACCTCGAATTGGCGATCATTGGAGAATCGGCCAGATGGGGTGATGCAAAGAGCAACATTCCGTTCACTGCTGATGACTGGAAAAATGAAATCAACGATATCTACAACCGGTTTTTTCCTTATCGCACCAATATCGTGATTGAACAAATGAGATCGGCCGGTTTGATGGTTACTTTTAATCCACCTGTTTTTTTGAAAAACAATATCAGACTCGATCCCAATATTTACCCTGTATCAGGCAATTACGAAATAGCTGTGACAAGTACGACCGGTCAGATTTTTTACACGCTCGACGGAACAGACCCACGTTTGATCGGCGATCAGATCAGCAGTTCGGCCAAAGAAATCAGTAGTGGCGGAATTCTTGGTTTGAAAGGTACTGCAATTATCAATGCGAGGGTAAAAAGCGGAGACCGGTGGAGTGCGCTGGCTTCGGTTAAATTTACCGAAATAAACGAAGATTATACGAACCTCAAAGTTACTGAATTGCACTATCACCCAACCGATTCGCTGGTGGGAACGGAAATCATTTCAGGTCAGTCGTTCGAGTTTATTGAACTAAAAAACACAGGAGACAAACCAATTAATCTTTCAGGACTTAAATTTTCTTCAGCAATTGAATACAATTTCAAAGAAACAGACGTATTGGCCCCAAAACAGTTTTATGTGATAGCCTCGAAAACCAAATGGTTTTATGAGCGGCATTTTATGGTTCCAAGCGGAAACTTCAATAAGAATTTTTCCAATTCTGGCGAACAGGTTACTGTTTCAGCAGCGACTGGAAGCCCAATCATTAACTTTACCTATTCAGACGCGGCTCCATGGCCTACGGAAGCCGATGGAGATGGCGTTTCGCTCTCCACCCTGATTCGCAATCCAACAGCGAATCCGGCAGATTCGGAATATTGGTCATTTTCTTCCGTATACGACGGCACACCGTTTGCCGACGATCCCGGGATTATTGATTCAGCTGATGATTTGCCGGTGTCCGGAAATGTTTCTGTTTATCCCAATCCCACCAAAGGATTGCTATACCTGAAAGTTGATGATTCAAACCAACCTATTCAGGTTCAAATTCATTCACTATCAGGCTCAATGATTTCTCAATCTACAATAGCAGAAAACAGTGTCATTGATCTTGGCAGGTTGAATATTCGTTCAGGAATTTACTTTGTGAATATGAAATGTAACGAAGAAAATACGGTTCACAAAGTGATTTATCAGCCTTAAAAGCGACAACGGCTGACCACTTTCAACTACTGAGCTTCTTCGCCAATCACTTTTTCGAGTTCCGTAGAAAGTTGAATAAGTGAAATTTTATGCATCAATTCACCATTAAAGGCAAGTGAAATAGTTCCTTTCTCTTCGGACACAACAATAGCTACGGCATCGGTAATTTCTGAAATACCAATTGCAGCGCGGTGCCTGAGCCCCAGATTCGGATCGACATCGGTCTTTTCAGTGATTGGAAGGATACAGCGGGCAGCGGCAATACGATTGCCAATTAATACCACCGCCCCATCGTGTAAAGGCGTATTTTTAAAAAAAATTGTTTCGAGCAAGGCACACGAAATACGTGCATTTATTTTTTCACCCGACCGTATAATTTCTTTCAATTCAAATTTATGCGGAATGACAATCAGTGCACCGGTTTTCGAACGAGCCATGTTGTCGCAGGCCCTCACTATTTCCTTGATTTGCTGATTGGTCGCCGATTTGGTTTTCTCCATGCTAAAAAGTTTTTCGAGCCCAAAACTTCGGCTAAGCTGGTAATTTGTGCCAATTAAAAGTAAAAAGTGCCTTATTTCCTGCTGAAAAACCACCACCAGCGCAATAACCCCGACACCGATAAATTGCCCCATCAAGGTGCCAAGCAATTCCATGTTCATGGCTTTTACCAGCAACCAGAAAACATAAACCAGAAATAATCCGATAAAAATATTAAAAGCTACCGTCCCCTTTATAAGCCTGTATATTTGATATAAAAGTGTGGCGACCAGCAGAATGTCAACCACATCCAAAACACGTATAGTAATAAATAATGTCATCATCAGTGAATAATTTTTTCAGGACAAAAGCTCCTGAAAATAAACAGTTTAAAGGTAATTTTACTCTGAGGTTGAACGAACCATGTTCATGATACGAACGGCTTCGACAGCTTCACGGACATCGTGAACCCGCAAAAGATCGGCACCACCTATCAAAGCCAATGTATTTACAACAGAAGTTCCATTAAGAGCGTCATCAGGTTTTGTCCCGAGTAATTTAAAAATCATAGATTTGCGCGAAACACCTACCATTACCGGCAATTGAAAAACTTTAAAAGAATCGAGCCGGTTCAGCAGTTCATAATTTTGTGCCAGTGTTTTCCCGAAACCAAATCCCGGATCAATAATCACATCTTTCACACCAGCCTTGTTAAGCTGTTTCACCCGGTCGGTAAAAAACAGCGAAATATCGCGGATAATATCTTCGTAAACAGGGTTCTCCTGCATTTTTATTGGAGTGCCCAGCATGTGCATCAATATGTAAGGAACACCAAGCTTACCAATTGTATCGAACATATTGGCATCAAAATTACCACCCGAAACATCGTTTACAATGCATGGCCCACATTCTTCGATTACTTTCAGTGCGACCCAGGAGCGATAAGTGTCAATAGAAACAAATGCCTGCGGAAATTCCTTTTTCACCGCTTTCACCGCGGGCAAGAGACGTTCAATCTCATCTTTGGTCGAAATTCCTTCAGATCCGGGTTGTGTGGAAACCGCCCCGATATCGATAATGGTTCCACCTTGCTCCAGGATTTCTTCGGCCCGTTTAACAACTTTCTTTACGGTTTTGTATTTTCCCCCATCAAAAAACGAATCAGGAGTAACATTCAAAATGCCCATTACAACCGGTTTCGACAGATCAATCAGACGTCCGTTCAGGTTAATGGTATTCTTGCGTTTCAGAAATTTGTTGGCAGTTGATGTGATTAACATAGGTTGAATATTTGAACTTTTAACTAATGTAATACACAAAAGTAAAATAAAATGTACTCAAAATACACATTAATTTAATACTTTTATGCCTCGAAAAATTAAGATAATTATGGATAAAACAAGCCAGCAATACGACCATGTGATAGCAGTTTGCCAGGATATTTTCACTAAAAAAATGAAAGATTACGGCATTTCATGGCGCATCCTCCGTCCGAGTTCGATGACCGACCAAATATATATTAAGGCTCAGCGGATCAGAAGTATTGAACAAAAAGGAACCAGCAAAATTGATGAAGGAGTCCGGTCGGAATACATCGG
>CAMDGL010000118.1 GCA_945897845.1 Chitinophaga pinensis
CCATGGGCTCCGCGTCCACCATAAGTATCAACGATAATTTTGCGTCCGGTGAGGCCTGTGTCTCCATGAGGTCCGCCAATCACGAACTTTCCGGTTGGGTTTACGTGATAAATGATTTCACCTTCAAACAAATCCTGAACACGTTGCGGCAATTGGGCTATTACACGTGGAATCAGTATTTCTATGACATCTTTTTTGATTTTTGCCAGCATTGGTTCGTCAGCATCAAAATCATCGTGCTGCGTAGAAACAACAATTGTATGCACTTTTTTGGGTGAATTGTCATCGTTGTATTCAACGGTCACCTGCGATTTTGAATCGGGGCGAAGGTAGGTCATCACCTTTTGTTCGCGGCGGATAGCAGCCAGTTCGATCAAAATGAGGTGAGATAATTCAAGCGGAAGGGGCATGAAATTGTCGGTTTCGGAACATGCAAAACCAAACATCATTCCCTGATCGCCTGCTCCCTGATCCATTTTGTCCGCTTTGTCAACGCCACGGTTGATGTCCGGACTTTGCTCGTGAATGGCGCTAAAAACGCCGCACGAATCCCCATCAAAACGATATTCGGCTTTGGTGTAGCCAATCTGGTTAATTACTCTTCTGGCAGTTTCCTGCACGTCGACATAAGTATTCGATTTTACTTCTCCGGCAAGTACAACCTGTCCGGTAGTAACAAGTGTTTCAATGGCAACTTTAGAGTTGACATCAAAAGCCAAAAATTCGTCCAAAAGTGCATCCGATATCTGATCAGATACTTTATCCGGATGGCCTTCGGAAACTGATTCGCTTGTGAAATAGTAACTCATAATTTGATCAATTTAAATTTCCCAAAACAATCAGATATTTCTGAATAGTTTCAGTAACAATAGATTATACAAAAACGCTGTGGAATAATTGATCGAAAAGCAAGATGGTAATCGGATCGTTTTAGCATTTTTTTCCGTGGTTGCAATCAGTACAAATTTATCCACATAACGGGTGCAAATATAAAAGCTTTTTTCAGACAATGAAGTCTTTATATAAAAAAATTACTTCGTTAATTCCTGAAATACATTTTCAAGGCTTTGCTGTTGCTCTTTCAATGTCAGTAAAACAAGGTTGTTTGAAACGGCAAAATAAAACAAGGCGGGCCGGAGATCGGTGCTGTTTTCCGATTCGGCCAGAAAGCTTGTTTTACCGGTTTGCTCGATTTTCAGGAGGCCGGAAATTTGTCGCAATTTTTCCAAATCAGGAGCTTTATCAAATTCAACCAAAACCGTTTGTTTTTGGGCAAACTTTCCGGCCTTGAGTTGCTCAACCGATCCGTCAGCCACCAGTTTTCCTTTGTTGATAATGAGTACGCGGGTGCAAACAGCTTCCACTTCCTGCATAATATGAGTAGAAAGCATTACCGTTTTATTTTTACTGATGGTGCTGATCAGTTGCCTGATTTCATCCAGCTGGTTGGGGTCAAGTCCGGTGGTAGGTTCGTCCAGAATCAATACTGCCGGATCGTGAATCAATGCCTGCGCCAATCCTACGCGTTGGCGGTATCCTTTCGAAAGAGCCCCGATCTTTTTGTGCTGTTCGGTTTTCAACCCGGTCAGTTCAACCATTTTTAAAACCTGTTCCTTTTTGTCTGGAAGCTGATAAAATCCGGCCACCATTTCGAGGTATTCCCGAACGTACAAATCGGTATAAAGCGGATTGTTTTCCGGCAGGTACCCGATTTGTGAGCGGATGTCCGTATTTTTTGTTTCAACCAATTCACCGTTAATTTCAACCGAACCGCCATCTGCTGCCAGAAAACCGGTGATAATTTTCATCAGGGTAGATTTCCCGGCGCCATTTGGCCCTAAAAATCCAACAAGTTCTCCTGTTCCAATTTCAAATGAAACCTGGTCGAGTGCTTTCTGACTTCCGTAGAATTTATTTACCTCCGATATTTTGATGGTCATTGCTGGCTTTTTAATGTTCAGCAAAAGTAAAGATTTCTGCCGATTCAGGGATTCACAATTTTTTTTCTTTAACGCATTTCCCATTTCGTATCTATTAACTTTAAATTAACTTTGTTGCCCAAATAAATCGGGTAAAATGAAGGACCAGAACTTTAATTACATAGAAGATTTGACGAAGTATCAGCGACAAAAGACTTCGTTGGTGAGAATAAGGGAAGTTTTGCTCGGAGATGGAAATCCGATCCGGATTCAATCTATGACTGATACAGATACGCGTGATACAGATGCTACTGTTGAGCAGATTATCCGCATCATCAAGGCTGGAGCCGACCTGGTTCGTGTAACTGTCAGGGGAGTCAGCGATGCCGAAAACCTTAAAAACATTAAGCGGGAACTGGTTGCAAGAGGGTACGAACATCCTTTAGTGGCCGACATTCATTTCAACCCTCACCTTGCAGAAATTGCCGCAAAATACGTGGCCAAGGTGAGAATCAATCCCGGAAATTTCTACGACAAACGCGCTAAATTCGAACACCATATTTACACCGACGAAGAATACAAAGAAGAACTTCGGAAGATAGAAGAACAATTTGTCCCTTTTTTGCGCTCATTAAAAGAAACAAAAACTGCACTCAGGATCGGCGCCAATCAAGGCTCATTGTCCGACCGCATCATGTGCCGCTATGGTGATACTCCTGCCGGAATTGTTGAGTCGGTGATGGAATTTCTTCGTATCTGTAAACAGGAGGATTTTGCCAACGTGGTCATTTCCATCAAATCGAGCAACACCCGAACAATGGTTTACACGGTGCGGCTGCTGAGTTATAAAATGAGGCTCGAAGACATGGATTATCCGCTTCACCTGGGCGTTACCGAAGCTGGCGAAGGGGAAGATGGCCGTATTAAATCGGCTGTTGGAATCGGGGCTTTGCTGGCCGATGGAATAGGCGACACTATTCGTGTTTCGTTGACCGAAGCTCCTGAAAATGAGATATCCGTTGCCCGGAAACTGATCAATCATATTGAAACTTACAAGGGACACAAACCTATCAAAGCTCCGCTTTTTGCACAAATCAATCCGTTTGAGTACGAACGGCGGTCGGTTCGTCCGGTTTTGCGCATGGGCGATAAATTTCTGCCGGTTGTAATGGCCGACCTTCGTGGCCGGACACTTTCAGAAATACTTCCTTTGCGCGGCAAACAAATTCCGGAGTATTTTCTGAATTATAATGAAGTGCTCGATCTGGAAGGAAATACCTATCCGGTACTTACGCTGGAAGAATACCTTTTTGGCGGATCGCACTGGGGGCAAACCAAGTTTATCCGCACCAACAAAGAAGAGTTTGATCATTTCATGAATGAAAATCCTGAAATTATCACCAAACTGAAGCAAACACGGAAGACAATTCTGATTCTGGAAAGTTTTAACAAGAATCCATTTGCAGAATTGCGGGCTTTCTTCATGACACTTGAATCACATATCTGGAAAGTTCCGGTAGTCATTCTCAGAAAATACAATGAACGTTACCTTGAAAATCTTCAGATAAAAGCTGCCGCCGATTTGGGTGGCTTACTGATTGATGGTTACGGAGATGGAGTTTGCATCACCAACGAATCGGATCAGATTACTTTTACCGATCTGAAAGATCTGAGCTTTTCTCTTTTGCAGGCGAGTCGAATGCGGTTGACCAAAACTGAATTCATTTCATGCCCCGGTTGTGGACGTACTTTGTTCGACCTTCACGAAACCACCATCAAGATAAAAGCTCATTTCAATCATCTCGACCATCTGAAAATTGGGGTAATGGGCTGTGTGGTAAACGGTCCGGGCGAGATGGGCGATGTTGATTACGGCTTCGTCGGCGCCGGTCCCGGAAATGTGAACCTTTACAAACGGCAGCAACTGATGAAAAAACACATTCCTTTTGAACAGGCTGTTGAGGAATTGGAAGCAATTATTCGCGAAAACGGCGACTGGAAAGACCGGGATGCATAGGGAAGTGTTCAGTCTCAGTTTTTAGTCGCAGTTATTCTTTGATTAGGGTTGAAATGGCGTAGAGCGGAACGATTTCAATATTTCCATCTCTGCCAAAGTTTTCGAGCGACGAACGGATTCCTCTGTTCAAATTCTTTTCCTTCATGAACAGACGCATACTTTGCATTTTGCCACTGTAGCCCGATTTAATTTCAACCGGCACAATTTCCGATCCTTGCGTGATCACATAATCGACCTCGGCATTGCTTCCTCTTTCCTGACGGTGCCAGTAAAAAAGTTGAGGCTTTTCGAACATGGAAGATGCTTTCATCAATTCCAATCCCGCATAAATTTCAGCCAGACTGCCTTTGTTAACCATGTCCATTTCTTCAACCACCAAATATTCACGTATATTCAGACCAAGAATATGTTGAAATATTCCGGTGTCGTAAAGCAAAACCTTAAACTTCTTTGCATCAATTTGTGCTCCCAGCGGAAATCCATTGGCCGAAGTATGATAAACCGGATAACCCAATCCGGCCATGACAAGTAAATCGAGCGCTTCTTTTATTTGCGGAAGACTGGCCTTGGCAACTACGTTCGAATATACAAATTTGGCCCCGGCCTGCTCCACGATGCTGGCAAAAACTTCTCTGATACGACTTTCGGGCACGCGTTTACGGTACTTCGAAAAATCATCGCGAATCGACAAGGTCAAGTCTTCTAATACGTTCAGTCCATCGAGCAAGCTCTTGTTTTCAACTACTTGATGTACTACTTCCGGCATTCCTCCGGTCAATTGAAACTTCCGGTAATAATCGGTCAGCATCTCATGAAAAACCGGATTCATCGGATTGTCAGGCGATGCCTGTTTGATAAGATCTACAAACTGATCCCTTTGATGTGCCAATAAAAATTCGTTGAACGACATCGGGTACATAAACATTGACCGGATACGGCCAACCCCAAAAGAAGGCAGTTCGGCCAAAGCGAACTCGAGTAACGATCCGGCTGCAATCACATGCAGTTCCGGCTTGTTTTCGTAAAAAAACCTCAGCGACGAGATCGCTCTGGGACATGCCTGAATTTCATCAAAAAACAAAAGGGTTTCGTTTTCACGGATCGGTTTTCCGTAAAAAGCCGATAATTCCTGACAAATGCGATTCGAATCAAGATCCTTATTAAAAAAGCCTGCAACGACCGTATCTTTTTCAAAATTTACCTCAACGAAGTTGGAGAAGGTTTTACTTAGTTCGCGAACCACGTAAGTTTTACCAACCTGTCGCGCTCCCCGTAATAAAAGTACCTTCCGGCTTGAAGATTCCTTCCATGCAAGCAGTTGATTGAATATACTTCGTCTCATATTTTTGATATTTAATTACTTATCATCTATCTCAACAAAAAGTCATGTCAAATATAAATAATAAATACCAAAAAATCAAGGCAAGATTCGGTTGTTTTTACCAAAAAGTCAAGGCAAGATTTTCCTGTTACAGGTATTTGTGAAAAATTTCTTCAATTTTTTGGCCCGGTTCGAGCCAGTATCCTTTTAATCCGCAAGCAATGGCTCCTTCGACGTTTTGAAGCGAATCGTCAATAAATAATGATTCTTCAGGATTAATTCCTGAAAGGCGGATGATTTCCTGAAAAGATTCTGCGGATGGTTTCCTGAAGCCTATTTCATTGGAGTGAAAGTCTTTCTCAAACAATGAGGAAACTTCAAAGCCGTGTTGTTTTCTGAAAATGTCCTGGTATTTTGAAACATGAATGGCGTTGGTATTGCTGAACAGATAGATTTTAAATTCTTTCCGGAGATTTTGAACCATTTCGACCCGCACTTTTGGAAAATCTAGCAACATTGCTGTCCATGCCGTATCAATTTCAATATCTGTAACTTCTCTTGGTAGCAATTCCCGAACTCCGTTTCTGAATTCTTCCGGAGTAATTTTGCCCTGTTCCATCAGGTAGAAAACATCGTGGTCATAAGTCAGACCTTTGTCTCCAATCAACTGCTCCATTCCAAGCCGTCCAAATGCTTCAATCGTTTTTTTAGGATCGATGTTCAGCAAAACACCACCCAGATCGAAGATTATATTTCTGATTCCTTTTAATATTTCCATTGAGTCAAATTTTGAGATCACAAAAGTCTTAAAAATAATGGGAATATGAAGACAAATTTTTTAACCTGAATGAGCGGATTCTGAACTTCAGATTGTATTTGCCTATATTTGACACCTGAAATATAAGCCGAAAAACATGGGAAATCCGCAGACAATATGGTACAATCATCAAAAACAACTCGTCGAAACAATCGACCAGCGAAAACTGCCGTTTCAGAATCTGATAATTGAAATCGGGACATTGGAAGAGGCCGGAAATGCTATTAGTGAGATGGTTGTGAGAGGTGCACCGCTTATCGGCGTGACTGCTGGTTACGGAATGTATCTGGCTGCGCGCTATTACGCCGGAAATGATTTTCAGGCGGAAATGAAACTGGTAGCCGAAAAATTGAAATCAACCAGACCGACTGCTGTAAATCTGGCTTTTGCAGTTGATGAAGCGCTTTCTGTGATTTCAGGTCAGATTTCGATTTCAGAAAATGTTAAAAAACTCTTTGATTATGCCGAAAACCTGAAACAACGTGAGATTGGTTTCAGCAAAAATATTGGGAAACATGGGCTGGAAATTATAAAAGCAGTCAGCGAGACTAAAAACGGCGAACCTGTGCAAATCCTGACCCATTGCAATGCCGGACGATTGGCCTGTGTGGAATTGGGTACGGCAACCGCACCCATTTATCTGGCGCATGAAGCTGGTATTCCGGTGCATGTTTGGGTGGATGAAACCCGCCCGCGAAATCAGGGGGCGCGCCTCACTGCCTGGGAATTGGGAGAAGCCGGTATTCCGCACACCATTATTCCTGACAATACCGGCGGGCATTTGATGCAGCACAAAATGGTTGACATGGTAATAGTTGGAAGCGACCGGGCCACTTTGAACGGTGATGTGGCCAACAAAATAGGCACGTATCTGAAAGCGCTTGCCGCTGCGGATAATGGAATCCCGTTTTATGTGGCGTTGCCATCAACCACCATCGATTGGACGTTAAATGACGGGATTGCAGAAATTCCCATTGAACAACGCAATGCCAGTGAAGTTTCCGTGATGGAAGGACTACTGGATGGCGAAGTTCATGAATTCAGCATACTTCCGGCGAAAAGTGCAGTGGCCAATTACGGTTTCGATGTGACTCCGGCACGGTTGGTAACGGGATTGATCACTGAACGTGGAGTTTGTAATGCAACCCGCGAAGGAATTTTAAAGCTGTTTCCTGAAAAAGCGAACCGATGACAGAAGGATACATCAAATTTAACTGCAACTGGACGCAGAAGGAGTTCCCGTTTCAGGAAGAGATTCATGGAGAACTTGAAGCATCAAGAACCAAACTTCGTAATTTGGGATTGATCGGAATGTATCCTGACGGAATTGGCTTCGGAAACATTTCAGTAAAAACAGCCGACAGCAAATCGTTTATTATTACCGGCAGTGCAACCGGTCAGTTTGAGAAACTTGATCAATCGCATTATGCATTGGTTACCGGATATGATTTTGAAAAGAATTCAATATCCTGCTCAGGACTCACAAAAGCATCCGCCGAAAGTCTTACCCATGCTGCCGTTTACGAATCACTTCCTGAAGTGGGCGCGGTGGTGCATGTGCATTGCCTTTGGTTATGGGAAAAACTACTGAACGACTACCCCACAACTTCCGCCGAAATTGAATACGGAACTCCTGAAATGGCTTATGCCGTGGGAAAAATTGCTTCAGAAATAACAGAAAAAATCATTGTAATGGGCGGTCATCGGGAAGGAATTCTGGCCTTTGGCAGCAACCTTACTGAAGCAACAGATGAAATTATCAACATTTATAACCGCTACAAGAATGACTAAAATTGCCATTATCGGTGGCTCCGGCCTCGAAAATCCTACGATTCTGCACAATGCCACCGAACTAAAAATTGACACACCTTACGGGCCAACAACTTCCGATTTCAAATGCGGAACAATCAATGGATGCGAAGTTGCAATTCTTTCGCGCCACGGCCGGCAGCACACCATTCCGCCAACTCAGGTAAACAACCGTGCCAACATTTGGGCGATCCGCGAAATAGGTTGCACACACATTCTGGCAACCACAGCCTGCGGAAGTTTGCGACAGGAAATCGGGCGCGGTGATTTTGTTGTGCTCGATCAGTTCATCGATTTTACAAGGTTGCGAGCGGTCACTTTTTTCGATTCGTTCGAACCGAAGGAAATGAAACATACCCCGATGGCCGATCCTTTTGACGGTTTTCTGCGCGCAAAGATCATTGAAACGGCGCGTGAATTACAAATGAATATTTTCGAAAAAGGAACAGTGATTACCATTGAAGGTCCGCGTTTCTCTACAAGAGCCGAATCGAATATGTTTCGGATTTGGGGTGCAGATGTTATCAACATGTCAACTGCGCCTGAAGCTATTCTGGCCAATGAATTGGAAATTCCGTATGCAGCCATCGCCATGAGCACCGACTATGATTGCTGGAAAACCGATGAGGCTCCCGTGACCTGGGGAGATGTGTTGAAGGTTTTTAACCAGAACGTGAGTCATGTGATTGATTTGCTGGTTAATACTGTCGGAAAAATATAATCTTGCTTTACCTGAATAAATAAAGTTGACTTCACATTGAAAAATGACCACTTTACAAAGATTGTTGGCATAGGTTTTGTAAAACGAAACACCATGTAGTTTGTCTCAAAGCCATGAACAATTACAAGTCGGTCAATTTATAAGGTTAAGAGAGAAAAGGTTTATAAAATTTGACTGTATTTCATACATTAGTGACAAAAGCCATTTCGGAATTTCCGGAGTGGCTTTTTCTATTTATGTAAGTTTCCTGAAACAAAAAAGCCCCTTTCGGAGCTTTTTTGATATATTATTCTTTTGCAGATATCCAGACACCCGACTGTGGGTTTTGGTATAGCAGTGTATTCAATTCTTTCTGGGCATCTTCCAAAGTAGCAAAACCTTTCATTGCAATGCGGTGCAGGCCTTTGAAAATGCCGAGGTTTTGTCCGTTGTAACCTTGTTCTTTTAGTTGCTGAAGGTATTTTCCGGCATTTTCTTCACTTTTAAAACTTCCACCGATAATGTAATAATTGAATTCCGTTTGCTCCTGAACAGCAACATTTGCAGTATATTCAGCAGTTGTCGGATTTAAAGTCTGAACCGGAACCGCGGGAGCGCTTTGAATGAATGTTTCCCACATTCCCATGTCTGATTTCGAAATGTATTCCTTGTTGTTTTTCATCGGAATGAGTGCCATCGCCATCAGTAAAGGAATGGCAACCACCAGTTTCTTCAGTTTGCGCTTTTGAAAGATGACCGGAACTGGCTCGCGGTATTCAACTTTAAAGGCTGGTTTAGGAATCTGCCGCTGGTAAAGTTTTTCGTAAGAGAAGTTCTGAAGTCCGTAGGAATCAACCAGTAGGTTCTGTCTCAACTGGGGTTCGAAAAGCAAATTTTCGCGTGAATCGTAATGCAGATAGCCTACTCCTTCAAAATGTACATTCCGGTTCCGCTCAAGGTTGAGGTTGGTTTCTTCTACAAAACTATCGAGTTTTTGCTTTGAACTGAAATAATCAATGCATTCTGTTTCAGAAATATAATTAATCAGCAACCCATCATTTGAATTCAGCTTGTTATTGAAAGCGATTTCCTTGCTGGGCGGGAAAAACTGATTGTTTTCGATCGTTGCCGGTTTGTAATTGGCAACAAATCCACCGAAATCGGGAATGATTACGCAATCATTCAGCAACAAAAGCTCTTTTATGTATTGATTTATTTCCATATTTCTCCAGCTTAAAGAGCCAAAAATAAGAAAATTTAGTGATGCTTCAAGGCAAAGTTTTCAACAGTCTCGATTATTTTATGGTAATCAAAACTTATGGCTGAAATTGGGGTCGGGAGAATCATATAATTTCTAATTTTGTGTCTCAACATAAAATACGAAAAAAGGATGAAACAAATATTGGTTACCGGTGGCACCGGATACATTGGTTCGCATACAGCAGTTGAGCTGATAAATGCGGGTTATGAAGTGGTTATTGTTGACAATCTTTCTAATTCAAGTCTCGATTCTCTCGATGGGATTGAGCAGATTACCGGAGTCCGTCCGGCATTTGAGCAGTTTGATTTGATTGAGAAAGACAAAGTAGATTCGTTTTTCACCAAATATCCAAACATCGAAGCCATCATCCATTTTGCCGCGTTTAAAGCGGTTGGAGAGTCGGTTTCAAAACCGCTGATGTATTACAGAAATAATCTACTATCGCTTGTAAACCTTTTGGATGCGATGGATCATTTCAACATTCCCGGCATTGTTTTTAGCTCATCATGCACTGTTTATGGGCAGCCGGAAACGCTGCCGGTTACAGAAAATGCTCCAATATTAAAAGCAAATTCACCCTACGGAAATACCAAACAAATTTGTGAAGAGATTATTCAGGATACGCTGGTTGCAACTTCGAAATTGAAAGCCATTGCGTTGCGTTATTTTAATCCGGTTGGCGCACATCCAACTGCATTGATTGGCGAACTTCCG
>CAMDGL010000119.1 GCA_945897845.1 Chitinophaga pinensis
GAAGTAAAGCCGGTAAAGGTATTTTCAATTTGTAAGCCAGACATTGCTATTCGGGTTTTAGGGAGCGATAACGACCGGCATATTTCGTCAATGATGCCATGCAGGGTTGCCATCTACGAAAAAGCCGACGGAAAAACATACATTGCAAGGATGAATGCCAGCTTATTTGCGATTCTGCTGGGAGGCAAGGCAACCGCTGTAATGGGCGATGCAGGTACCGGAAGTGAAAATATACTGAAATCAGTTATTAATCCATAGAGAAATGAAAAAATTACTTTTTATTGCAATCATCAGCATGTCCATAGCGGCATGTGCCCCCAAACAACAACCAGCCGACAAAGACAAAGCACCGGCTGTTTTGGTTGAAATGGACCTAAAAGTAGAAGGCATGACTTGCGACCATTGCGAAGCTTCCATCGCCACAGGAGTTAATTTGCTGGCCGGAATCGACAGTATCAGCGCGAACCACGAAGATTCGACAGCTTTTGTGAGGTTCGATTCAACAAAAACCAATCTGAAAGAAATTACGGAAGCTATCTTGCAACGCGGATTCGTTGTAAAGTAAAATGATTGTTCCTTTGCGTACCTATTTGTTATTTTTGGTCAGTCAATCGTGGTCATTAATTGTCATTCGGTTGTAATTCAAAGGCAACTTAATGACCTCAAAATGACAATTGAATGACTTTTAATGACATCAGGTAAATTTATGGATATTCCTTATAATAATATTTCCTCCTATTTTGGATTTAATTGCTCTCTAACTTTCTTGTATTCCAGCCAGTAGAATTTCAGAAGAAACCTCTCAGCGGCCTGTGCTCCCCGTTTAAAAAGATCGATTTTTGCAGCATCGGTAATCTGAAAATTAATCCAGTCATGATTGCCGGCATCAATCTTTTTGATCAGCAGACGGTCGTCAGGATTCCTGAGAATAAAATCGTAATCGTGCAAATGGAGAAGGAAAGTAAACATTGCCCCGAAAAGGTTTGATGCGGTTGCTATTTTATTGCAATTGTAGCGGTTATCGCCAAGTCTCACACCGAAAGTTGGTAATCGCGGGATTGTGTTTTGCTCGTGAAAAACATCAATCGGAAAATTCGACATCAGACCTCCGTCAACCAGAAATAATTCTTTTGGTGGTGCGCCCTTAAATCCGGTAAGCTCTTTCCAGTTCTTCCCTGCGTCAGGTCCGTCAGGAATATTATTAATCCGAAATGGAACGAAAAAATAGGGAATGGACATGGATGCCCTAACAAACTTTGCCGGATTTTCAACATCTGGATTAGCCCAGTAAATGCAAGTCGGGGTTCAAGTCCTTCAATTGCACCTGAAATGCCTTCACGAACAGTCAGGCCGGCAGGCTGTTTCCGGAACGCTGCCAGTAAATCAGCAGAAGTTTCAATTCCATTATTCTTTAAATATTCAGTGAGCCATTTCATAAAAGCATCACCCGGATTAAGTCCCAGACAATCATAAATGTCATCAAAAACCTGCCAGCCATACCAGAAAAGTTTAATCTTTTTTGATTTTTCAAGTAAAGCTTTTATAAACGCTTTCGAATGGCTGTCTCCATCCACAAAATCGTAGAAATTTTTATTGCCCAGCACTTCAATAACCTTTCCTGATATTGGTTTTGAAACATCACCCAGTCCTGCAAACAACATGGCATATATCCAACCAGCCGAAGTTCCGGCGAGGCTAAAAAAAAGAATTCTGATTGTTTTGACAATGAAGCCAAAACGAGCAGATAAAAAAATTCCCTTGCAAAACGCAATACTGTAAATTACCTTAATAATCTGACATACAGTGAGTATAATAATTAATTTAGGGTGTACACGAAGAACTGTACGCATGTTACAGAAGAGTATTTGTCAGGTCTGTTACAGTGCGAAAAGGGACATGAGAACATGGAACGGATGGTAGAAAAAGTGAATGATTCCGATTATAAGCGATATATACATTTTCTGTCTGTTAGTAAGTTGAGTGCATCTGATGTAAATTTGGTTACAATGAAATCGGCAGACAGCTCATTACGAGTGCAGAAAACAATTAGTGGCTTGCCGACAGGACTTGTAATCGATAAAACCTCACACCTGAAAAAGGGCTTAAAATCAGTAGGAGTAGCCACCAATATGCTGGTGTTGTGGGCAAAGTCGATAATTGTCAGGTTGCTGTAGTTGTATCATTGGGCAATGAAATTTTTTGCAGTTTGGCGGGCACAGTGTTGTTCTTACCAGAAGTGTGGACAAAAGAGAAGCAAAGGTGTGATGAAGCTGGAGTACCTGATTTGGATCAAAAATTTCAAACAAAACCTGAGCTGGCGATAAAGTTGGTGAAGTGTGCTATTGATTCAGGAATAGAATTCGATTTTATAGCCAGGGATGTGCTATATGAGCATAATGCTGAACTGACAAGGGCATTGGATGCTTCGGATCAATTTTATGTGTTGGATGTTCATAAAGACGAACTTGTTTTTCTGACCGAACCTACGTTTTCGGTACCCGAACGCAAAGGAAATAATGGCAGGTTCCCAACGAAAATACAAGCAGATATTGAACCGATCCAATTGCAGAACTATATAAAATTGCTTGCAGATAAGAATTTTTGCACGGAGCAAATAAGAAAGACGGCAAAAGATTGGAAGTCTGCAAAAGTACATATTGTAACAGTTTGGCATTGGGACGGGAAAGAGGAAAAAGCCTGCAAGAGGACATTGGTTATCACCAAATCTGAGAAGATAAAATATTCACTTATCAATGGGGATAAAAAAAATACACGAACAAGGGTTGGGTGTATTTTCAATGTAGCAGATATTGGGTAGAGCGTTGTTTCGATGATTGTAAGAATGAGTTGGAGATGTCAGGTTATCAAGTAACAGGATGGCTGGCATGGCAACATCATATGGCATTAGTGATGATGGCCAGTCTTTACATTTTAACACTAAAGATTGAAAATCAAGAGGAAATACCTCTGCTAAGTTACTAGATGCCAAATCATTAGTTATAGCCAAGGCATTCGCTACACAGAAAGAGGTTGACGTTTGCCTGGAGCATATTCGAATAAGGCACAAACAACGGCAGACGGATATTGACAGATATTACAAGTAAAAATCAATTTAGGAAAGTAGAATTAGAAAGAAGCTGCTTTTATAGGCTGATTAATTACAAAAATTAAAGCCACTGTTTTAGTTAATCGTCATAGATCCAGAAGTTTTACCTTTGTCATCCTTTTCTCTTCCAACAATTAAATTGATTGATTTTTGAGCCAATTGTTCAGCAAAACCAGAGACAAATGCAATTGCGAAAAAATCGAGTGGTTTTTTAATTTCAAAACTAAAAAGATTGATGCTCTCTGCAACCGATGAATAAAGCAGCAAAAAGATGAAAACGGAAAAGCCCGCACCAATAAAAATCTTGCTCATCACAACCACCTCACTGCTGACCATCTCCTTAATTCTGGACGATTTGGTCATGTTACGGGTAAAAAGAATTGCACTCGTTAGCGCTCCAAGAAATCCAAATAGTAAAACTCCGATGAGGTAACCGGTAAGATTCAGGTCGGTATCGAACAGCTTTCCATACAAATGGATATAGACTGAAAAATAAACTACGATTGCGCACAATGCCAGAAAAAGTAAACCGGATAGCATCCAAAATATATTGCGTGAAAGACGATTCATATAATACATATTATTATAGTCTTCATCTTTTAATTCGGCAGCCAAAACAAGCACTTCTGCTTCGGGAGAATCTGTCACTCCTTCCTTCTTGTTTCCCAACATACATATAATGGCATCTTTCCGCCATTCGTTTAACTTTTCGGCTTCTTTAAAAATTGATTTTGCGTAGGCAAGCCTTTCATGTTTGTCCATGCCATAAATCTCGTACCGCTTTGCAGTATGAAGACTTTTCCAGCCTTCGTCGATTTTGTATTCTTCAAGGAATTTTCTTGCCTGAACCAGCAATTCCAGAGATTTCAGCGCCCACTGTTTGTGAGTGCTTCCAGTATCAATAATCCGTTTTTGAAGTTGAGGTTCAAAACAGGCAATATCACCTGCAAGCCGCGAATACCGTGGCTTATATTCCAAAGTCGATATTCTTTTAAAGGTTAATTTTAATCGTTGCCACATTGTAAAAGTCATTTTATTGGTTAGTAAATAATATTTCAGGATAAAATCTGACTAAAAAATCTTATGCACCAACAGCTACTACCAACTGACAAACAGAAAGTTACAACAATAAAAAATAAAATACAATCACCAATCGTTAAAAAATGTTAAGAAGCAATTTTGTGGAATAATACCAGAGCCAAAAAGATAAATGCAAAAAGGCCGCCCCAAACTAAATTGAGACGGCCTGACATATTTTTGTATTTTATAATATTACTCCGGACAGAGATATTCATCCACATTCAAAGCAGCGATTTTTCCGGCTTCAATGGCCCGAACTACAAGGCTGGCACCAGCTTCAATATCGCCACAGGCAAATATTTTTTCGATGGAAGTCTGTTTCTTTGCATTCACTTTTACGTTGCCACGCTGGTCGTACGCAATACCCAATTGATCGAGCAAACCGTTGTGTACAGGCTGTGTGAAACCCATCGACAGCAATACCAAATCAAAATCCATCGTTTCAGATGTTCCGGGAACCTCTGTCATTACCCAGCGGCCGGATTCATCTTTGCCCCAATCAACGCCCACCAGTTCAACTTGTTTAAGCTGGCCATTCTCACCGATCAGCCTTTTGGTAGATAAACTCCAGCGACGTTCACAACCTTCCATGTGCGAACTCGAAGTCCGCAGCGTAGCGGGCCAGTATGGCCATGGGTTGTTATCAGCACGCTTTGATGTTGGTTTTGGTAGAATTTCTATCTGGGTAACGCTTTTTGCCTTTTGACGGATGGATGTACCCACACAATCGGAACCAGTATCTCCACCTCCAATTACCAGAACCCGTTTATCTTTTGCAGTAATAATTATTTCTTCAGGAATAATTTCGCCTGCAATCCGTTTATTCGACTGCATCAGAAATTCCATGGCATAATAAACACCCTTCAGGTCACGACCCTCGACTGGTAAATCGCGTGCCTGCTCGGCGCCATTGGCCAAAACTATTGCATCAAACTTAGCCAGTAATTCTTCACGGGTGATGTCAACTCCAACAGCGACATTGGGTTTAAAAATGATTCCTTCATCAAGGAATATTCCCAGACGACGATCAATTATCGTTTTACTTAATTTGAAATCGGGAATTCCGAAACGAAGCAAGCCTCCGATTGCATTGTTTTTTTCGAAAACAGTTACTTCATGCCCGGCCTGATTCAACAGATCGGCAGCAGATAGTCCTGCAGGTCCGGAGCCAACAACTGCAACTTTATTGCCTGTACGCATTTCAGGAATACGTGGCTGCACAAACCCAAGATTGAAAGCATGCTCAACAGTTGATGCTTCGTTTTCGCGAATGGTTACAGCTTCGTCGTGAATTGCCAGTACACAGGCTTTCTCGCAGGGAGCCGGACAAACGCGGCCGGTAAACTCCGGAAAACTGTTGCTTGAATGCAATACTTCGTAGGCACCTTTCCAATCAGATTTGTAAACCAAATCCTGCCATTCCGGAATTTTACTTCCGACGGGGCAACCCCAGTGGCAGAACGGAACACCGCAATCCATGCAGCGCGCAGCCTGTTCTTTACGGTCTTTGTCGTCGAGCGTTTGCTCCACTTCACCGTAGTCGTAAATTCTGTCATTCAGCGGACGATAACCTGCTTCTTTTCGTCCTATTGTCATGAAACCTTTTGGATTTCCCATGGTGTTTGTATTTTTTTATTCGTTATTCCTGATGTGTCGGATTGTCTTCGGTTAACTGAAGTTTTTTCTCCAACTCACGAAGTTTCAGCTCTTCAAGCACTTTCTTATATTCAAACGGAATTACCTTGACAAATTTTGGAAGGTATTCGTCCCAGTTAGTCAGTATTTTTGCTGCCATTGTACTTTGAGTATATAACAGGTGCTTGTTGATCAGATCCTGCAATTCGACGATATCGGCTTTGTCTTCAACCGGGCCAAGCTCAACCAGTCCTTTGTTGCAGAAATATTCAAAATTGCCTTCCTCATCGAGTACATAAGCAATACCACCGCTCATTCCGGCTGCAAAGTTACGTCCGGTAGTGCCCAGCACAACCACACGTCCGCCAGTCATGTATTCGCAGCAATGGTCGCCGCTTCCTTCAATTACTGTTTTTGCTCCTGAATTACGCACGCAGAAACGTTCGCCGGCAACACCGCGAATGTATGCTTCTCCTGAAGTTGCCCCGTAGAAAGAAGTATTTCCGACGATGATATTTTCTTCAGGATTAAAAGTTGAACCTACCGGAGGAACAACAATGATACGTCCTCCAGAAAGCCCTTTACCAATATAGTCGTTGCAATCGCCTTCCAAACGGAAACTAAGCCCTTTTACAAGGAAAGCTCCGAAACTTTGTCCGGCTGTTCCGGTGAAATTGGCCATGATGGTATTGTTCGGCAATCCCTCTTCACCGTAACGACGCGAAATCTCGCCCGACAACATGGCGCCGACGGTACGGTCAACATTGGTAATTGTATGCGACAACCAAACTTTATCCTTGCTCTTGATGGCTTTGTTGGCTTCACGTATCAGGGTATGGTCGATATGATCCTCAACCGATTTGATGTTTGGAAATGTATTGTGTATGTCGTAATGTTTGGCTTCTTCAGGCATATAAATAATCTTCGAGAAGTCCATCTTCTTCATCTTCCAGTTCAAAACATCGTTGTTCTGTTCGAGCAGATCGGCACGTCCAACAATTTCTTCGAAAGTTGTAAATCCAAGTTCAGCAAGGTGTTCGCGAACCTCGGTAGCAATAAAACGGAAAAAATTAATAGCATATTCTGAACGTCCGATAAACCGTTTGCGAAGTGTTTCATCCTGCGTGGCAATACCGGCAGGACATGTATTAAGGTGGCATTTCCTCATCATGATACAACCCAAAGTAATGAGGGCTGATGTGGAAAAACCAAATTCTTCGCCGCCCAACATTCCCATAATCACTACATCGCGACCAGTTTTAAGCTGACCGTCAACCTGCAATTTCACACGACCGCGAAGGTTGTTCATTACCAAAGTTTGTTGTGCTTCTGCAATCCCCAACTCGGCCGGCAATCCGGCAAATTTTATGGAACTGGCCGGACTTGCACCTGTACCGCCTTCGCAACCTGCAATAATAATTACATCAGAGAAAGCTTTGGCCACACCGGCAGCAATGGTCCCCACCCCATTTTCGGCAACCAGTTTTACTGAAACTTTCGCTCTTGGGTTAGTAACTTTCAAGTCGTAAATTAACTGCGCCAAATCTTCAATCGAATAGATATCATGGTGAGGCGGTGGCGAAATCAGGGTAATTCCGGGAGTTGAATTCCGCAGTTTGGCGATAATCTGGTTGACCTTAAATCCTGGCAACTGACCACCCTCGCCCGGTTTTGCGCCCTGGGCAATTTTAATCTGCAACTCATCGGCATTGATCAGGTAATTGTTGGTTACCCCAAAACGACCAGATGCAACCTGCTTGATAGCGCTTCGTTTGTTGGTACCAAAACGTTCGGCATCTTCGCCACCTTCGCCGGTGTTACTCCGTCCGCCAATGGTATTCATCGCAACAGCCAAAGCTTCGTGGGCTTCCTTGCTGATCGATCCGTATGACATGGCACCGGTAACAAATCGTTTCATGATGCTTTCAGCAGGTTCTACCAACGAAATATCAATCGGGTTCTTTTTGTATTTCAGGCATCCGCGGATGAAGGTTGGTTTAGCATTTTCGGAATCCACCAATTTGGAGAATTCTTTGAAAACGCTGTAATCGTTGGTACGGGTGGCCCATTGCAGTAATCCGATAGTTTCAGGATTCCACGCATGATGTTCGCCGTATTTCCTGTAATGGTAAGTTCCGGCACTCTCAAAATTATTATTGATCAGGTGTTTCTTTTTTCCGTAGGCTTCCTTGTGGAATAAAAGCGACTCCTGACAAATTTCTTCAAAACCGATACCGCTGAATTTCGAGGCAGTTCCGGTAAAGTATTTATTAATTACCTCATTGCTGATTCCAAGGGCTTCAAACAACTGACCACCCTGATAACTGCGCAAAGTTGAAACACCCATTTTTGACAAAACTTTCAGCAAACCTTTGTCAATCGATTTGATATAGTTGTACCTGGCTTCAGAATATTTCATTTTGATCTCACCGCTTTTCACCAAATCGTCGATGGCAGCAAAAGCTAAATATGGATTCACAGAACTTGCTCCGTAACCAAACAACAAGGCAAAATGTGCAATCTCGCGGGCTTCGCCGGTCTCAACAATGATCCCGATCTGCATCCTTTTCTGAGTCTGTATCAGGTGATGGTGAACCGCTGCAACGGCGAGCAATGATGGGATGGGTGCATACTCTGCCGAAACATTCCGGTCTGACAGAATGATGAAATTTTTATGGTCATCCACTGCTTTTTCTGCAAGTTTCAGCAAATCATCAAATGCCTTTTGAAAACCCTCGACACCATCTTTTACCGGAAACACCATTGGCAATGTGGCATGTGAGAATTGCTCGTGTTTCAGGTCTTTGATTTTTCCGAGGTCGGTATTGGTTATGATCGGATCGTCGAACTTGATAAGTTTCGCGTGTATTGGCGATTCGTCCAGAATATTTGAGTGTAGCGAACCGATGTAATTGGTCAGCGACATCACCAAACCTTCGCGGATGGAGTCGATTGGTGGATTTGTAACCTGGGCAAATACCTGGCGGAAATAATCGAAGAAGCGATGAGGTTTTTCAGAGAAACAAGCCAGTGGGGTATCGTTACCCATCGAACTGGTTGGTTCAATTCCTGAAACAGCCATCGGGGCAATAATCATTTCCATATCCTCTTTCGAATAACCAAAAACTTTCGACAGGGTACTGAACTGATCGCCCAGCGATGAAGAAACACGTTGTTTCGCTTCGATATCGTCCATCACCAGACGGTTCTCTTTCAGCCAGTTACCATAAGGATTACGTGAACTCAACTGCGCTTTTACTTCTTTGTCAGGAATAATTATGCCCAACTTGGTATCTACCAGAAGTATTTTTCCGGGGCGCAAACGGCCTTTTTCTTTGACATCTTCAGCAGGAAAAGTTTGAACCCCCACTTCCGATCCCATCACGATTACATCGTTTTTGGTAATAATGTATCTTGAAGGGCGCAATCCGTTGCGGTCAAGAGTTCCCCCAATGTAGCGGCCATCAGAAAAAACCATAGAGGCCGGGCCATCCCAGGGTTCCATGATGGTTGAATGGTATTCGTAGAAAGCCTTGAGGCTGTCTGGAATTGGGTTTTTAGAGTTGAACGATTCGGGAATCATCATACACAATACATGAGGAACCGAACGCCCAGTCTGGTGCAGGAATTCAAGTGTATTATCGAAAGATGCAGAGTCGGATTTATTGGGTTCGATAACCGGAAACAGCTTTTTCAGGTCTTCGCCAAAAACTTCCGATTTCAGCAGCGCTTCGCGGGCCTGCATCCACATACGATTTCCTTTTATCGTATTGATCTCGCCGTTGTGGGCAATCATGCGGAACGGCTGTGCCAGATCCCATGTTGGGAAAGTGTTGGTACTGAACCTAGAATGTACCAAAGCAATGGCGCTGGTAAATTTCGGATGGGTCAGGTCTTTGAAATAATCTCTCAACTGGCCGGGAGTCAACATCCCTTTATAAATAATGGTTTTTGACGATAAGCTCGGAATATAAAATGCGCCTTTTGATTTTAGTTCTGATCCCCGGATTTCCTTTTCGGCCTGTTTACGGGCAAGGTATAATTTCTGCTCGAGCACATCCTGTTCAAGATCGGCTTTCACAAATATTTGCCTGACATAAGGTTCTGTCAGTTTTGCGATTTCACCCGGGGCGGAGCTGTCAACAGCCACATCGCGGTATTCGATCAGCTCAAGTCCCTCCTGTTTGATATACTTGCTTAAAATTTCCTGACAGATATTGGCCTCCTCTTTATCATGGGGAAGAAAAATCAAACCAGTTCCAAACTTGCCTGAAGCCGGAATATTCACCTTCAACACTTCCTTGATATATTGATCAGGTATTTGCATTAAAATGCCGGCACCGTCACCGGTTTTATTGTCAGAACCGGTAGCGCCGCGGTGGTCCATATTTTCAAGAACCTCTAATCCCCGTTCGATAATTTCATGCGATTTCTGACCCTTGATATGGGCAACAAAACCGATTCCGCAATTATCGTGCTCATTGGCTGGATCGTACAACCCCTGCGCTTTTGGATATCCTATACTCATCATCTTTATCTTTTAATATTTTGTTTTCACAAAAAGCTTACAGATTATCAGTTTTAAAATCATTCTGAACGAATCAACATACAAATACTGAGAAATTATAAGCAAATCAATCTTTTTTCTTACGAACTGAAAGCGAAAGTAGTTATTTTTGCAGAAAATTCAAATTCTGGAAAACCAATGGAAATGACAAATTCAGTCATTCCGGA
>CAMDGL010000120.1 GCA_945897845.1 Chitinophaga pinensis
CGCATTTGAATTTTTGTTTTTTATCCCAACTCACCCCCTCGCATCTGCGATGCTTTCCCCCTCTCTTTTTGAAAGAGAGGGAGACGTCCGCTTGCGGACGTGGGGTGAGTTGGGAAAATATACGACAATAAATAGTTCCTATTACTTACAATTGCATATAATCAGGAGTATGCTGGCAATATTGTTCAAATAAGATGGAAAATAAATTAAATTTTGCGGCCAATCATGATAAATTCCGGAAATAAATCAGAAAATCCGATTCTTCGCCAAAAGGCCGAAGAATTGTTAAAAACAAGACAGTCAAATTCAGTTTTACCAGGTTCCGAGGCCGAAATGCTTAAACTCATCCATGAACTGGATGTACTTCAGATCGAACTTGAATTACTGAACGAAGAGCTGGTATCGGATAAAGAGCATTTCGAGAACCTCAATGAATCTTTATTTTATAGGAATCATTCTGCTATGCTGCTTATTAATCCGGAAACAGGTGATATTAAAGAGGCCAATCAAGCTGCCAGTAGTTATTATGGTTGGCCACTTTCGGTATTATGCAACAAAAACATTGCCGATATCAATGTACTTTCGCAGGCCGAAATTAAAGCGGAGATGGCATTGGCAAAAGCAGAAAAACGAAACTACTTTATTTTTAAACATCGTTTGGCCAGTGGCGAAATCAGGGATGTTGAAGTTTATTCGGGTCCGGTAAGTTTCAATCATTCAATCCTACTCTATTCGAATATCCACGACATTAGCGACCGAAAGAAGGCTGAAGATCAGCTTCGTGAAAACGAAGAAAAATACCGGAATTTAGTAGAATCAATTAATGATGTGGTTTATGAAATATCGGCTGAAGGGATTCTGAAATATGTAAGTCCTTCTGCAATAAGAGTTTTGGGTTATACTTCCGAAGAAGTGCTTGGAAATAATATTCTAAGTTATATTCATCCCGACGACAGGCAAACAATCATTGAACGCCTGGCCAATCTTACAAAGAAAGAATATTTCTACCTCGAATACCGGTATATTCATAAATCAGGAGAAACGCGCTGGGTTCGCTCTTCAACAACAGCCATAATTGAAGGTGGCCAATTGGTTGGTGGGACAGGTACACTCACCGATATTACCGATCGGAAACTGGCTGAAGAAGCGGTGACGCAATATAACCGAAAATTGGAAGCAATTATTTCTGCTTCACCTTATGGAATCGGAATAGTTTCTTTGGATGGAAACCTGCAATTCGTGTCAGATAAGTTGGCATCCATGTATGGCTATTCCGTGAATGAAAAAGATGATTTTGTTGGCCGGTCGGTATTTGACTTTATCGATCCTTCCGATCGACAACAGATGGTTGAGAATATTCGCAAAAAGCTTGCCCATGAAATTAGCCGGAATGCGCTTTATTTGTCTATTAAAAATGATGGAAGCAAATTCTATTCAGAAGTGAATTCTACCGTTTTGTATGATTCTAAGGGTAAGCCAGAGGGTATTTTATATGCTCAACAGGATGTTACGGAGCGAAAACTGGCAGAGCAGGCCTTGCGCGAAAGCGAAGAAAAATACCGTACTATTTTCGATAGTTTGCTCGATGTATATTATGAGGCCAGTATAGAGGGTACTATTTTAGAGGTGAGTCCTTCCATCGAAATAATCTCTAAAGGTCAATACACCCGGGAAGAAGCAATTGGAAAACCATTTGCCGACTTTTATAAATATTCAGAAGCCCGGGAAGCTTTATCTGTCGAATTGTTTAATTATGGAAAGGTAAGAGATTATGAACTTATGCTGAAGAACAAAGATGGTTCAGACGTACCGGTTTCCATTTCAGCAGGTCTGATGACAGACATTCAAGGAAATCCGGTAAAAATAGCCGGAACCATGCGCGATATTACCGAGCGCAAAAAATCAGAAACACTGCTGCACCAAAGCGAAGAAAAATACCGCGATATCTTTGTCAATGCCCAGGAAGGGATATTCCAAACCAGTGTGGCTGGATCTTATCTTTCAGCAAATCCGGCTCTTGCAAAAATGTATGGATTTGAATCACCGGAGGAAATGTTGAATAGCCGGACCAATATTTCAAAAGACGCTTATGTCGATCCTGATGAACGTAGGAATTTTTTGAGATCAATGGAAGAAAACGGCTTTGTGAAAGGTTATGAGTACGAAGTAAAACGAAAAGATGGTCGCACAATTTGGTTCTACGAAGATGCAAAGGCGATAAAAGATAAAAATGGCAACATTCAATATTTTGAAGGTTATGTGGTTGATATTACCGATCGGAAACTGGCTGAGAATGCCTTAAATGAAAAAAACAACCTTTTAACAAACCTGATTATCAACATGCAGGAAGGTATCTTGCTTGAAGGTTCAGACCGGAAAATCGCATTAACCAATCAACAGTTTTGTGATATGTTTGGTATTCCGGCTCCACCTGAAGCGCTGATTGGGGCCGATTGTTCCCGTTCGGCGGAGGAGAGTCAGTGCCTCTTTAAAAATCCGGAGAAATTTATTGCTGATATCAATTTGATTTTGGCAAACAAAAAGTCCGTGTATAACGACACGCTTGAACTGGTAGATGGACGACATTTCGAACGGGACTATATTCCAACTTATCAGGAGGATCATTACAGCGGCCATTTATGGAAATACAGAGATATTACCCAACGAAAGCAGATGGAATTGGCTCTGGTTGCCAGCGAAATGAAATACCGGAGTTTGGTCGAAAACATCAATGATGTTATTTTTGAAGTAGATTTTCAGGGTATTATCAAATACATTGCTCCATCGATCGAAAAAATAACAGGATATTCAGCGAATGAATTAATCGGACAAAAATTCAGTTATTTTGTTGGCGAAAATGCTGGAATCATATCTAAAAGATTATTGTCACTGGAGGAAAACAAGGTTTCAGTAAACGAATATAAAATCCTGACAAAATCGGGTCAGCCTTGTTACATTCGCCTGGCAACAAAAGCAGTATTCGAAAATGGCAAATTTACAAGTAGCTCGGGCACACTTATCGATATCACCGATCGTAAATTGGCAGAGGAAGGCTTGAAGAAACTTTCACAGGCTATTGAGCAGAGTCCTGTAATGACATATATCACTGATACTTCTGGATTAATTGACTATGTGAATCCCAAAGTGCTTGAACTAACCGGTTATACCAAAGAAGAGGTATTGGGCAAAAACCCGCGCATGTTTAGCTCAGGCGAAAAATCTAAAGAGGAATATCAAATCCTGTGGCAAACTATAAACGCAGGCAAGGATTGGAAGGGTGAGTTTCATAACAAAAAGAAAAACGGAGAATTTTACTGGGTTTCAGCTTCTCTTTCACCGGTAACTGACACAGATGGAAGTATTACACATTACCTGGCTGTTGAGGAAGATATTACAGACCGAAAACATACTGAAGCATATACCCAACAGCAAAATGATCGTTTAAATGCGATTATCAGCGCCATGCCCGATCTGATATTTGTAATCGATAAAGAAGGTACTTACACGGAGTTCTTCTATGCCAACCCATCGTTACTTCCAATTCCGGAAGTTGAAATCATAGGTACCAACCTGACCGATTTTTTTGACAAAGAAAAAGCAGGCGATTATCTGCAGCATATTCAAGATTGTATCCGCGATCAAAAACTGATCGCCTTTGAATACAAAGTTGCTGAGCAACATGGTCTAAAATATTTTGAAGCCCGAATTGCACCTTACGGAAAAGATAAAATACTATCAGTTGTAAGGGATATTACCGACAAGAAGGAAAAAGATTTAGTTGTTAATAAGCTTTCACAGGCAGTAAGTCAGAGCCCTGTTTCAATTGTAATCACTGATGCAAAGGGCGATATCGAATATGTAAATCCGGCTTTTGAGCTGGCAACCGGTTATAGCTATGAAGAAGCAAAGGGTCAGAATCCACGGATTCTAAAATCCGAAAAAATGGATGAAGCCATTTATAATGATTTGTGGACGACTATCTCTTCCGGAAAAGAATGGCATGGCGAATGGATCAACAAAAAGAAAAACGGAGAATTTTACTGGGAGGAAGTTTCAATTACGCCCGTATTTGGAGAAACTGGAAAAACGACCAATTATCTCGCTGTAAAGCAGGATATTACCCAACGAAAGGAAGCCGAAAAGAAAATAAATGAGTTGAATGAGACGCTGGAGCAAAAAGTGAAAGATCGGACCGCTCAACTTCAGGAGACGCTTAACAGGCTTAATAAAATTGCTGACCGTATCCCCGGTATGGTATATCAGTTTAAACTGCGCCCTGATGGTACTTCCTGTTTACCTTATTCCAGCGAAGGAATCCGGGATATTTACCGGGGAAGCCCTGAAGAAGTTGTTGAAGATGCTTCACCCGTTTTTGCCATTCTTCATCCCGACGATTTTGATGGTGTTGCTGAATCCATTCAGACTTCAGCAAAAAATCTTGAACACTGGAGACATGAATACCGGGTAAAGTTTGAGGATGGTACGATTCGCTGGCTGTCGGGCAATGCCATGCCGCAGCTCGAAACAGATGGTTCGGTGCTCTGGCATGGGTTTATTTCTGATATTACCGAACGCAAACAAACAGAAAACGAATTAGAACAATTAACTACCCGCCTGAAATTGGCCGTCCAGGCTGGTGGCGTTGGCGTTTGGGATCTTGATTTAGAAAAGAATATTCTTACCTGGGATGATCAGATGCTTGAGCTTTATGGCATTGAAAAGGATAATTTTATTGGGGCTTATGAAACCTGGCTGACTCATGTTCATCCCGAGGATAAGGAAAGGGGAAATGCAGAAATTCTGGCAGCTATAAAGGGAGAGAATGAATTTAATACGGAATTCAGAATTATTTGGGTCGATGGTTCGATACATATCATCAGGGCTTTGGCGGTAGTTGAGCATGATGAATCGGGTAAACCTGTTCATTTAATTGGCACCAACTGGGATATTACCGAACAAAAGCAGGCAGAAAAAGAACTTGCGAAGGAAAAACAACGTTTGGCTTCGATACTTGAGGGCACCAATGTAGGTACCTGGGAATGGAATATACAAACCGGCGAAACCATTTTCAATGAACGCTGGGCCGGAATAATCGGTTATACGCTCGATGAAATCGCTCCGGTAAGTATCGAAACCTGGATGAAATTTGCCCACCCCGACGATTTGAAAATATCGGGAGAATTGCTGGAAAAACATTTTCATGGAGAATCGGATTATTATTCGTTTGAATCGAGGATGAAGCATAAAGATGGCAGCTGGGTATGGGTGTTCGACAGGGGAAAAGTGCACGAATGGGATGCAGACAGAAAGCCATTGATCATGTCGGGAACCCATCACGATATTACCGAACGGAAATATGCCGAAGAAGCATTAAAGACGAGTGAAATCAAGCACAGTTCGATGATTTCAAATATTTCTGATGTAATCGGCATTATGGGCGTTGATGGGGTTATGAACTATATAAGTCCGAATATTGAAAAATTCTTCGGATGGAAGCCCGGCGATCTGGTAGGCTCCGATGGATGGCAAACCATTCATCCTGATGACATAAAACGAATCCAAAACGAATTTCTCTCGATTATCCAAACTGATCAGGCTGTTAAAACTGTGGAATATAAATACAAATGCAAAGACGGTAGTTATAAACCCATCGAACTTACAGCCACTAACCTGATAAATGATCCGGTTATAAATGGGATATTGCTGAATTATCATGACATTACTGTACGCAAACGCGCCGAAGATTTTGAAAATGAATTACTCCAGTTGACGCCCAAGCTAACCGGATTAAAATCTTCTGAAATTAATTCAGCCATTGATATGGCTATAAGCAGAATCGGAAAATTCCTTTCTGCCGACAGGGCTTATATTTTTGAGTTTGACCGGGAAGACGAAACAATGAATAATACGCATGAATGGTGTAACGAGGGAATTCATCCTGTAATTGGAACCATGCAGGGGATTCCATACAATTTACTTCCGAACTGGATGGAGGTCATCAATAAGAATGAAAATTTAATTATCCCATCTGTAAAGGATTTACATGAAAGCTGGCATGGAGAACGTGAAATTCTTGAACCGCAGGGAATTCAATCATTGGTGGCTATTCCATTGTTGGTCGAAAACAACATCATTGGTTATGTTGGTCTTGATTCGGTAGTAACAAAAAGAGATTACAGTTCAGCGGAGATCAATATTCTGAAAGTATGGAGCAGTATTCTGGCCAGCCTGATCCATAACAAATGGACAGAACGCATCCTGGAGCAAACCCGCCAGAATTATGAGACTTTTTTCAATACCATCGACGACTTTCTTTTCGTACTCGACGAGGAAGGAAATATCATTCATACCAATAATACGGTAAACAGCCGACTTGAATATTCAAAAGAAGAATTATTAGAACAGTCAGTAATGATGGTTCATCCGGCTGAACGTCGCAATGAAGCCGGAAGAATTGTGGGCGAAATGCTGGCTGGTACTGCTGATTTTTGTCCGGTTCCTTTACTTACAAAATCCGGAAACGAGATATTGGTCGAAACAAAGGTTAAACCAGGCTTCTGGGATGGAAAATCAGTGATTTTTGGAGTAAGCAAAGATGTGTCGCAAATAAAAATTTCGGAAGAAAAATTCTCCAAGGCCTTTCAATTCAATTCAGCATTGATGTCCATCTCGGATATTGAAGGTACCTTTATTGATGTTAACGATACATTTCTGAAAACATTAGGTTATTCGCGCGAAGAAATCATTGGAAATACTTCATTCGGGCTTAATATTTTTGAAAACATTGTAGATAGAAATTCAGTTGCCGACAATTTAAAACACAATATCGACCTAAGAGATATTGAGATCAACGTTAAAACAAAATCAGGCGAAATAAGAACCGGCTTATTCTCTTCCGATTCCATTTACATCGGAAATGATTTGTGCTTACTAACCATGATGGTTGATATCACAGAACGTAAACGCTCGGAGGTGGCCCTAAAGGAGAGTGAATCAAGATTTTCGTTATTTATGGATTATTTGCCCGCCTTTGTTTTTATAAAAGACCATCAGGGCAAAACCCTTTTTGTTAACAAATATATGGATGAAGCCGTTGGTGCATCGGCATGGATGGGTAAAACCATGTTTGAATTTTTTCCGAATGATTTTGGTGAAAAATTAATGGCTGATGATTTAAACTCCATGGAGTTGGGTTATCAGAAAATTGAAGAAAATATAACACAATCTGATGGCAAACTACATTATTACGAAACACAAAAATTTACCATCGACAGATCAGGTCAGGAACCCTGGCTGGGGGGAGTTTCATTGGATATTACTGCACGAAAACTTGCAGAAGCTGAAATTCTGAAAGCAAAAGAAGAAGCTGAAAAAGCCAACCATGCCAAAAGCGAATTTCTTTCCAGAATGAGCCACGAACTGCGAACTCCAATGAATTCAATTCTTGGATTTGCCCAATTGCTTGAAATGGGAGAACTGAACTCTGGTCAGAAAAAAGGTGTCAAACACATTCTGCGCAGCGGAAAGCATCTGCTTGATCTGATAAACGAGGTACTTGATATTTCGCGCATCGAAGCCGGGAAGATTTCTCTTTCGCTCGAACCAGTGCAATTAAGCTCAATCATTCCTGAAATGCTCGATATCGTTCGTGCACAGTCAGAGATTCGACAACTACTAATTGATTTTGAAAAATTATCTGCCAGTCAACTATTTGTAAAATCCGATCGGCAGCGATTAAAACAAATCTTGTTGAATTTACTAAATAACGCTATCAAGTATAATAAGGATGGTGGTTCTATTCTGGTTAAAACGGAACTAAAATCAGAATTGGATACCAGAGTCAATTTCATCCGGATTTCAATCACCGATACTGGGTTGGGAATTTCAGAGGAAGACCTTCCAAAGCTTTTCAAGCCTTTTGAACGTATCGGCGCCGAGAAAACCAAAACCGAGGGAACCGGTCTCGGGCTTTCGGTAGTAAAGAAATTAATGGAAGCCATGGGTGGATATCTGGGTGTTGAAAGCGCTGTTGGTGTGGGAAGTACTTTCTGGATCGAGTTGCCACAAAGTGAAAGTCCTGCTATTATTGCCGAAAAAACAGCAAACCTTGCTGCTGTTGAATCAAAACTTTCAGGAAAAACCGGCGCTATTTTATACGTCGAAGACAATGCTTCAAATATCGAATTGATTGAACAAATCCTGTCCATTCAGCATTCAGGAATCCGTTTGGTTACCACCATGAATGGCAGGCAAGCGGTCAACCTGGCTATTGAATATTCACCGGATTTAATTCTGCTCGATCTGAACTTGCCTGACATTCACGGCAGCCAGGTACTTAAATTGCTAAAAGAAGACTTACAGACCAGGGATATTCCGGTGATTGTGATCAGCGCCGATGCTATGCCCGCACAGCGCGAAAGTCTACTGGAAGCAGGAGCCCTGAACTATTTAACCAAACCACTGGATATAAAAGATTTTATGAATGTTATAGATATATTTATACCCGGCGATAATGTATAATCTGACTATTGAAAAGAATAAAGGATAAAGGCAAATACTATGATTGATCAAACTTTAAAAAATGCAAACATTCTGATTGTAGACGATCAGGAAGCAAATATTGATGTGCTGGAGGGACTTCTGGAAATGCAGGGTTATACCCAAATAAAAAGCTCGACTGATCCTCGTGAAGTAGTTTCACTTTATAATAGCTTCAAACCAGATATCATATTGCTCGATTTGTCGATGCCACAGTTATCTGGCTTTGAGGTCATGGAACAACTGAAACAAATTGTTCCGGCCAATACATTTCTTCCAATACTGGTACTTACTGCTGATATTACAAAAGAAGCAAAACTAAAATCGCTTGATGCCCTGGCCAGTGATTTTTTAACGAAACCCTTTGATTTGATCGAAGTGGGATTAAGAATCCGGAATTTGCTATATGCCAGTTTTCTTCACCAACAATTGAAAAATCAAAATCAGATTCTGGATGAAAAAGTAAAGGAAAGAACACTGGAACTTGAAAAAACAAATATCGAATTGAAAGCCGCAAAGGAAAAAGCTGAAGCAAGTGAGCGGCTAAAATCTGTGTTTATAAATAACATTTCGCACGAAATTCGAACGCCTCTTAACGGAATTTTAGGGTTTGGGCAAATACTATTGGAAGATAATCTCATAGCCTCCGAAAAAGAATTGTATCTATCATTATTAAATAAAAGTAGTGCTCGTCTAATTGATACAGTAAGCAACTTCTTAGACATCTCGTTGCTGAATACCGGAGACCAGGAAGTATTTAAAAAAGAATTTAATCCGGATAATATAATCAGCGAAGCCATTATCAAGTTCGAAGAATCCAGTCAGGAAAAAGACCTTAGTCTTTCATTTCAAACAAAATCCGGCGAATATGATGTTAAAATACTTAGTGATAGCCATCTGTTGTATAAAATACTTTACCAGTTAATTGATAATGCGATAAAATTCACTCATCAAGGTTCCATATCTGTAGGTTATGAAAAACATGACGATGAATTACATTTCTTTGTAAAAGACTCAGGCATTGGCATATCCGATGAAAAAAAGAAATATATTTTTGGTAATTTTAATCAGGAAGAAAGTGGCAATTCCCGTGGACATGAAGGAAGCGGACTTGGTTTATCAATTGCCAAGGGATTTGTTGAATTATTAGGTGGTAATATCTGGCTCGATTCGGAGAAAGGAAAAGGCTCAACATTTTATTTCTCACTTCCTGCCGTACAACAAACAGTTCCAGATATTGGCCAAGACAAGACTAATTCTCCGGACGCCTCAAGCGCAAAACTTACCATTCTTGTTGCTGAAGACAATGAAATCAATTATTTTTTGTTGAGTTACTTTTTAAGACAGGATTCGATAAAGACCATTCATGCAATTAATGGACTTGAGGCTGTCGAGTTATGTAAAAATAATCCGGAAATTCAACTTGTGTTAATGGATTTAAAAATGCCTGAAATGGATGGTTTTGAAGCCACGCGTCAAATAAAAAGTTTTAGAAGTGATCTTCCGGTTATTGCACTAACGGCATACACTGAAAATGAAGTTAGGGAAGAAGCGAAACTGGCCGGATGCGTTGATTTTCTCAGCAAACCTTTTGATAAGGAAATTTTGTTTAGAAAAATAAAAAAATTAGGCCTGTTATAAATTTACCTATATCGAGACCAATGAAGCTTTTAATGCAGGGAAATTGCGATTAACTGCTCAGCACGTTTTGTCTATATCCTTCTTTTGAAAAAATAGAAAGCCCTGATGGATGTTCCGGTGTGGCTTTTTTGTATGCATACACCAAATAAAATCGATAATTCATTTACATGGTTGCAAATATTTATAAGAGGTTAAGAGCAACGCTACCTATCCTTGTCTAATTGAAAAAGAGCCTTCGAAGGTCCAGAAATTTTCTAACGAATATCCAAATTTTAAAACATTCTTCCGGTAAAGCTCAATCGAGTCTTTGTAAGTGAAATCATCATCCGTCAAATGTTGTATACCCATGATAATTTTGGGGATTTTTT